>CAMOCH010000082.1 GCA_946610655.1 uncultured Clostridia bacterium | reverse complement strand
TTTTAGGAGGATTTAATAATATGGCAAAAGCTAAATTTGACAGGTCAAAGCCACATATCAACATCGGAACAATCGGCCACGTTGACCACGGCAAGACCACACTTACAGCTGCTATCACAATGTGGTGCGCAGCAAAGGGCTGGGCTGAAAAAATGAAATATGAGGATATCGATAAGGCTCCAGAAGAAAGAGCAAGAGGTATCACAATCAACACTTCTCACGTTGAATATCAAACAGAAAAAAGACACTATGCACACGTTGACTGCCCAGGACACGCTGACTATGTTAAAAACATGATCACAGGTGCTGCACAAATGGACGGAGCTATCCTTGTTGTTGCTGCAACAGACGGTGTTATGCCTCAAACAAGAGAACACATTTTGCTTGCTCGTCAAGTTGGTGTTCCTTATATCGTTGTATTCCTTAACAAATGTGACCAAGTTGACGATCCAGAACTCATCGAACTTGTTGAAAGTGACGTAAGAGATCTTCTCAATCAATATGGTTTCCCAGGAGATGAAACTCCAATCATTAAGGGTTCAGCTCTTAAAGCACTTGAAGCAGCTCAAGCAGGAAATGCTGATGCAGATGCTTGCAAATGCATTTATGAACTTATGGATGCAGTTGATAGCTACATTCCAGATCCAAAGAGAGACGAAGAAAATCCATTCTTGATGCCAATCGAAGACATCTTCACAATCACAGGTCGTGGAACAGTTGTTACAGGCCGTGTTGAAAGAGGTCGTGTAAATGTAAATGACACAGTAGAAATCGTTGGTCTTAGAGAAAAGAAATCAACAGTTGTTACAGGACTTGAAATGTTCCGTAAAACTCTTGATTACGCTGAGGCAGGAGACAATGTTGGTGTTCTTCTTCGTGGTATTGGTAAAGAAGACGTTGAAAGAGGACAAGTTTTGGCTGTTCCTGGTTCAATTCACCCACACACAGATTTCGTAGGACAAGTTTACGTTCTTAAGAAAGAAGAAGGTGGCCGTCATACTCCATTCTTCAATGGATATAGACCACAATTCTATTTCAGAACAACTGACGTTACTGGAACAATCGAACTTCCAGCAGGCACAGAAATGGTTATGCCAGGAGATAACATCGAAATGACAATCAACCTTACAAAAGATGTTGCTATGGAAGAAGGAATGAGATTCGCTATCCGTGAAGGTGGAAGAACAGTAGGTTCAGGCGTTGTTACAAAAATTATCAAGTAATTTGAATAACAATATAAAGATACTTTGTGAAAACAAGGTATCTTTTTTATTGTTTTGAAATAATTATATTTAGTATTGACTTATGTAAATAAATATGATACAATTTCGCCTATGGAAGTCAATAAGAATAAAAAAATAAACACTAATGAACAAAAAAAGATGGTAAATAAGCAAATAAATAATGCAAAAGAATATTTTGCAAGACTAGAAAATAAAAATTTGAACAAAAACTCAAAATCTGTAAGAATAAAAAATAGTCGAGGAATTGTTAAAAATAAAAAGAGAACAATATTAAAAGCTAGTCTGATAGCTTTGAGTTCAATCATTGTTGTGATTGGTGGATATGATGGATATCGCAAACTAAAAGCACTTGATTATTACTCACAGGGTGCCTTAGATGAAACCAATGCTGTGATTAAAAATGATGGATATAAAAAAGCACCAAATATAGAAGCAGGATATTACAACAAACACCCACTCAAAATTTGTATTTCAGAAACATTTAATGACTTTTATCAATTTACAATGCACAAAGGTTTGGAATATCTTGATAGATGTGCAGTTGGTATGAAATTTGACATCTTTGTTGGAGACGTTAAAAGTGATAATGCAGATGTTTATATTTGCAATCCTCTAACTGATGATAAATTATATTCGGCTATTATAAAAGCAGGATTATATTCTGGAGTTTGTGGTTGGACACAAATACCAGATGAAGATTTTGATAAAATACAAGGAAAAATATTTATCAATCCATATGCAAAACATTATTTTACACCAGCACAAACAGTTGTTCACGAAAGTTTGCATCTAATGGCAGGACTTCATCATAGTGACAATGTTTTTTCAATAATGTTCCCATATACTTCAACAGGATTTATGAGTAAACAAGACATAGACAATGTCAACACAGTTTTACCAGCAGAGGATTCTTCTTCAACTTACAAATATGATGAAACAACAAATTCAATTATTCATGTTTTTGATGGAAAAAACTATAAAGTTAACTTGGTTAAAGAATGTAAAAATTATATCAAAAGCAAACAACAAACAGAAGAAGAATGTTTGTAAAAAAACTTTATTTTATAGCGTATAAAAGCCCATATTTGAGGGCTTTTTATTTGCAATATTTTTAGAATTTAATTTTTTTTGGTATTGACAAAGCTATAGAAATAAAATATAATAGAATTATGGAAAAAGAAAATAAACGTAATGCTTATGATGAGGCAACAGAAATTTTGAGAAAAATTCATTTGGAAAGAATGGAAAAAATTAAAAAGCAAGAACAAGAACAAATGAAAAATGACAGAGAATATAGAAGAATCA
>CAMOCH010000081.1 GCA_946610655.1 uncultured Clostridia bacterium | reverse complement strand
TATAACGAGCATCCACTCAAAATTTGTATTTCGGACAATTTTAGCACATTTTCTCAATTTGTTATGAGAAAAGGACTTCAATATCTAGATGACAATGCAAAAGGAATAAAATTTAATATTGTGATTGATGACATAAACAAAACAGATGCTGATGTGAGAGTTTTGAATGTGCAAAAGGATTATGATGGAGAATGCGATTTCGATACTTTGGGTTGGACAAATGTATTATCTGAAAAAGAAACATCAATTCATGGTGACATTATGATTAACACTCACACATTTCATCCATACACAGAAGCAAACACAATTATTCACGAAGCATGCCATTTGATATTTAGATTGAAACACAGTAGCAACTTAAATTCAATTATGTATAAAACAAGTTCAAATATATTTTTGAGCAAACAAGATATTGAAAACATAAATGCAACAGTGCCACCTGCAGAAGAAGATGATGTTTGCAGTGCATTTACAAAAAATGATGCGATAGTGTCTTATGTTGACTATCTAAAAAAGTTGTCAAAACAAAAAAACAAATTAGCAAATAATGATGAGTTGGTTAGTGATTAAATAAAAGATAAAAGAGGAAAATATTATGAATTTTGGAAATAAAAATAATTCAACAAAAGTTTCTGAGTCAGTTTTTACTGAAATAAATGGTTCTTACAAAAATTGTAGAGGTGAGGGCCCTGATTCATATAAATTTAGAATTTTTTATGAAAAAGGAATTGACCTATCAAAATTTACCATAAAAAATGGTGTTCTTTGCAATGAAAATTTTGAATCAGCAGATGACTATATTGAAAGATTAAAGAATGAAGGCTTTGAATTTAAAAGTATCGCTGACCAAAAGTTGGATAAAGAAAGCTTGAATAAACTAAAAAAAGAAACCAAATTGATGGTCAAAAAAGGCTATATCAAAGGGAAAAGTAAAGTCTTCAAAAAAACAATAATTGGGATTTTGTCTTTTGTAGCATCATTAGGCGCTTATTATGGAATAAACAAAGGTTCAGCAATGACAATAAAACATGATGAACATGATGTAATTCAAAACACAGACTATGAACCTTATACTAATATACCAAAAGGTTATTACAATGAACACCCACTAAAAATTTGCATATCTGATAGATTTAGCACATTTTCTCAATTTATGATGAGAAAAGGTCTCGAATATCTTGATGAAAATGCCTATGGTGCAAAGTTTGATATTGTTGTTGATGATGTTAGAACAACAGATGCCCCTGTTAAAGTGATGCATGCAACAAAAGATTTTGGATGTTATTATGGCGAAATAATTGACGCACTAGGTTGGACTTGGAATGAATTTAAAGAGTCAGATTTTATTAGTGGCGATATTGTTATAAAAGAAAATGCGTTTCATCCATACACTATTGCAAACACAATTGTTCACGAAGCGTGTCATATGATATTTAGATTGAGACATAGTAGCAATCCAGATTCTATTATGTGTAGAGCACCTTCAAACATATTTTTAAGTAAGCAAGACATAGAAAACATCAACACAACTTTGCCACCAGATCGTGCTCCTAATGAAGCAATTTCAGTTTACACAGAAAAAGATGCGACAGTGTCTTATGTTGACTATTTCAAAAAGTTATCAAAACAAAATCACAAAGAACAAAAACAAGTTTCAAATTGTGATGAAGATTTGGTTGTTTGATTATAAATAGTGATTTTATAAAAGTTCTAACTTGGTTAGGACTTTTTTTAAATTAGGTATTTACAATATCATACAAATATGTTATAATCTTGACATAAAGGAGAATTATTATGCCATTCAAACCAATAAATGGTTCAATTTACAATGCTCAGGGAGAAACAGAAGAAGAGTATAATGCAAGAATAAAAAGAACAAATAGCACTTTGGAAAATTTTAGAAACCAAATGTCTGAAAATGGATATACTACTGAACCGAAAACACAACCAAAAAAGTCAGTTTTAAAGAAAATTAAAAAAGTAATCAAATGCACATTGTTTGGTCTTGCAGGAATGTCGTTGATTGCTGCCGGATATTATGGTGCTTCTAAATTATATGCAATGGATTATGTTAAAAAAACTGATAGCGATTTGCATATTCAAAATGATGGATACAAAAAATGGGAAAACATTCCTGCTGGATACTATAATGACCACCCACTCAAAATTTGTATTTCAAACACATTTAGTGGTTTTAACCAAACAGCTATGAAAATTGCAATGAATTATCTTGACGGAGAACTTTATGGCGCAAAATTTAATGTTGTTGTTGATGATATAAATAAAACTGATGCTGATGTAAAAGTTTTGAATTATCCAGTTGACATAAGTTATGAAGAAATGTGTGCTAGATATGATAATTATGAAGAAGAAGGTGATAAATTCGCTGGATGCACATCAATTTTGCCTGATAACACTGATAAAATTTATGGTGATATAATTATGAATAGTAAAGCATTTCACAACTTTACTATGGGTGAAACACTTGTTCATGAATGTTTGCATTTGATTGCTGGTCTTAAACATAGTGATGATGTAAATTCAATTATGTATCCATGTTTATGTAGTTTGAGATTGAGCGAACAAG
>CAMOCH010000080.1 GCA_946610655.1 uncultured Clostridia bacterium | reverse complement strand
TTGTACCAATTGTTCTATTGCTTGCAGATGAAGATGCTGTTATTTCTGATGGCATAATAACAGATTCAAGAGCTGTGCATCCAGAAAATGCCAAATCTCCAATTCTAGTAAATGTTTCTGGCAAAATGATTTTCTTTAATTCTGTTAAGCCATTAAAACCTACTTCTCCATTTTTATATTGTGCAACATTTTTAACTTCTTTAAATTTTCCATTATCATCAACGTAAACTGTGGTGCGTTTTGGAATTACAATTGTTGTAACACCTGTGAAATCTGCTGTTGCATCCTTTTGAACTTTATTTTCTGTTAAAAATTCCAAAAGTGAAAGTTCAGCATCGGTTATATAGTTTGCATAATATGTTGCACCATCTGTTACAGTTGTTGATGATGCCACAAATTCGTTCAAATCTGCACTTGTGAAAAATCCACTTGTTCTTGTTTCAGCAAGGTCATAACCCTCTGCAGCAGCAACTGCTTGAGAAAGTGTTGAGTTTTCTGCAACTTCAACTTCAAATGAGTTGTTTTCTAACCCTGCTGGAGCTGTTCCGTCTGTTCCAACAATGTTAATAGTTACTGTAACTGTTTTTGTTGTTGGAGTTGGATCAACTGGGTCTGGAGTTACTTCTCCACCTTGTTCATCACTGCTTGGAGTTTCTCCAGATGGTTGATTGTTTTTGCATGCAACAAGAAAACCAAATGAAAAACAAATCATAAGTGATAAAAATATACTTAAAAACTTTTTCATATTCTCTCCTTAATATGTGCATAATTTAATAAATTATAATTAACAAATAAATTGTATAAAAATTTACATTTTTTGTCAAACGAACAGGCCTATTAAAAAAATATAATTTTTTTTATAGTTTGTTTGCTTATTTATAATTATATATATTATAATATAGTTAATTCAATTTATATATTGTGGAGGCATAAATGGAAACAACAGCTGTGAACAATGTAAATAAAGAATCATTTCTATCTGCAGATGACAACAATGCTGCAGTTATTTTGCTTGTTGAAAAAGCTTGTGAACAATATCAACATTGTTTTTACAAAAAAAATGTTCCACTCTCTTACATAAAGTTTTTTATGTTTGAATTTAAAAAATACAAATCATCTTTTAAAGATAAACTTCAAACATTTTATGCACAATATAAGAAAAACAAAATAACAGCTTTGGATATGGCCAGAATTTATGATGACTCTTACTACGGACAAAGTGACGGAATTTCAGAAAACAAAAAAGGCGCTTATTTGGTATTTAACCACAACATAAGCACCCTATTTTCAAACGAAATGCGTGGTGTTACCAACGCTTCTATTTCTGATTTCGTTGAAAATATATTAAATATTTGTAAAAAAATTGATTTAAGCAAAGAAAATGTAAGTTTTAAACAACTTTATGAAGATTTTTTGATCGAAGAATATATTTTTGATAATGATTTTTCAGCAATTCCTGAGAAAGTTGCCAAAAAAGATGAAGATGATGAACCAAAAACTGAAGATAGCACTTCTTCTGAGCTTGTTGGTGATGCAATTGAAGACAACTATCAATCTGGTGGAAAAATAACAAAGATTATCATTCCAAAAATTCCTCTTCCTTCAGAATACCCTATTGACATGAACAAACCTAGAATCAACAAATCAAAAGTTGCAAGTAGATTTGTTTCTCCTGCAAAACAGATTATATTTATTAACAAAAACAAAATTATTGGAATAAAATATCACAAAGTGTTTATTGAAAGCAGAAAAACTGCTCCAAAACGCAGTTCATCAAAATTCAACTGGGATTTTTAAACATTTTTAAAATTTTTTGTCAAAAAGTATTCACAAATTAATAAAAATATGATAATATGAAGTTACTAAAAAGTAATCTCAAAGGAGGTTAACATTATGATTAGATTAATTTTCAAAATAATATGGCACATCGTGTTCATCCTTGCTCTACTTCTTGTAGTTTACTTCTTGTTTGAAGGTGGTGGCAAAGGAATTGAAAATTTGAAAGCATTGTTTAGCAATGGTTTTGGCGAAGGAATTAAACAATTCTTTGTTGGAATTTGGGATGGCATTAAAGTTGTTTGCCATATCAATTAATAAATAAAAAATAAAAGTGAGGAAATTCCTCACTTTTTCTTTGCAAATTTTTATAAATATTAATCTGCCCTATTGTTTTACATAGATAAAAAAGATTGTATGGGACCCACACAAATCGTCACAACTCAGCGTCTTTTATTGCCACAAAAGTGGCTAATTTTTTTGCTAAGTTGTTCCTCTCCCCACACGGTTACTTCATAACCTATGGGGGCCCCAAAACAAATAAAAAAAAGTTGTATGGGACCCACACAACTTTTTTATTAACTTTAACATGAATATTATTTTGTACAAGATGTAATTTCGTAAATTCGGTTTTTGATGTGTTTACTGTCCATCAAACAGGTGCCCGATTGGCACAAAACTTTTGTTGAAATCAGCCTAAGCTGAAATCTCATCGACAAGTAAGTAGGCTCATTGCCCACTCCTTTAAAGGAGGTGATCCAGCCGCACGTTCTCGTACGGCTACCTTGTTACGACTTAACCCCAATCACTGGTTTCACCTTAGACGCCGTCCTCCCTTGCGGGTTAGACTAACGGTTTTGGGTGCCCCCAACTCTCATGGCTTGACGGGCGGTGTGTACAAGACCCGGGAACGCATTCACCCCGACATGCTGATTC
>CAMOCH010000079.1 GCA_946610655.1 uncultured Clostridia bacterium | reverse complement strand
ATATCCGTCTTTTCTTTGCGGTTCATACTTTGAACCAATCATTAAAACATTCAAGCGTATGAAAAAGAGAATTTATGAGAAACCTTTTCTTGATTAGCATTGGTGATGCGGCCGACATGATAGCAGATAGTTTCGACGTTTCTGCTTATCTTGAAAGAGTTAAATCTTATCATAACATGTCAACACAGTTATTGCTTGGATTTATTCAGTTAGACACAGACAACCCAGACATATACTCTGGAATATTCCGAAATGGTTCGGTTGACGTTGTTGGTTCTGGGCTTAAATATTACTCAGGAACAGCAGATTCAAACAACTTAACATATTTCATTGGAATGGAAACATTTTCTACAGACTTAGTAACTTTAAGTGTTACGGTTAGTTATGGAACAACACTTGACACAATTATTAAAACTGTCAAGAAATGGTGGGGCTATATCGCCGGTTTCTTCACAGATTTATGGAATTGGTTCAAAGTTTGGTGGTGGGCTATCGCACTTGTTGTGCTTTTAATATTCTTTCATAAGCCAATTATTGCTGGCATCAAATCGTTAGTTGCTAGCATCAAAAGAAAAAGGGCTCAGAAGAAAAAAGACAGTGAGTATAAGAAGGCCGAAAAGCAGTTGGATTATGCGCAAAAGTCGCAGGGAAAATCCAAAAAGTCGTCTGCTTATAGAAAAAATAACTATTATAAAAAAGGAAAATACAATGGCTAAAAAGAAAAAAAGTATTGTAGCAAACATTTTTAAAGGCATCGGAATTGTTCTTTTGCTTGGTGCAGTA
This sequence comes from uncultured Clostridia bacterium, assembly GCA_946610655.1. Classification (GTDB taxonomy): domain Bacteria; phylum Bacillota; class Clostridia; order Christensenellales; family UBA1242; genus RGIG4790. The sequence goes on along the minus strand of CAMOCH010000079.1, from coordinate 1,963 downwards.
GGTTTTGGCTTGGCATGTATTGACCCAGGCGTTAGAACATGGGTAGCCAATTCATGGACAGACTTGGTAAACCACTTTAAACCAGCAGCAGAAGCAGCAGAAGAAGCCGCTAAAATGATTGTTATTAAATAATAACAAAAGGAGTAAAAGCATATGAACAAAATTAAACAATTAGAAGCTGAATACGACAGAGTCTCATTTATAAGAAATAATATGAAATGTGACGAAAGAGAAAAGGCTTTGATAGATAATTATTTAAAAAACCTCAACGATGAAATTGAGGTTTTAAAACAAAAAAGAGCCAACGTTAACATGGTTGGCAAAGATGGAGTGAAAAGACATGCAAAAGCAGGTTAAAAAACCAAATACTTATTATTTGTTTTCAAGAGGTGAGTTTATTGAGGATTATGTGGCATATAAAGATTCTTTAGCAATGAAACAATTTCTTGCGTGGAAATTTTCTGCGTCAGAATCGCCATATGTTCTCAAATATAACCCTAACACGAACAAATATAAGATGCTTAACTATGTGCGACATCGCGACGATTAGTTGTGGACTAAGCACAGCATGTTCATATGCAAAACTTCATTGACAGCAGGAAAGACTGCCGGTTTCATTGGCATTTGACCGAAACAAGTGCCATACCAGCTGCGGAAACCTAACGCAGCAAAGTGTCCTTTCCATGACACGCCTATAGTTTGAGTGTTATGTTCATTGTGATGGTGGGTGAACCTCTGACACGTCATGAAGAAATAATTTCTTATGGCATAAATACCTCTAACCACCATCAATAAGCCAAACAAAAGTTTTAGCCGGTGCAAATCCGGCATTGGTAAAAAAGGAGTTATTTTATGGCAAAGAAAAACAAAGCAAAAGGCAAAGTGGTTGCAGGAGTTGCAATTGCAGCAGTCGCAGTAGCAGGTGCAGGGGTTGCTGCATACGCAATCCCAAAAGGTTATGCAGACCCAAACACTAATAAAACAACACAACAAGAGCAACCAGCAAATCAAGAGCAAACAGAAGATGCTCTTGTTTTGCGAACTCAGTTAAATAAAGCTCTTGAGGACCTGGAAACCGCAGAGGCAAACATTGAAACACTAACAAGCGAAAAAACAGCTCTTGAGTCACAACTCTCAACTGCAAACTCAGAGAAAACAACTCTGCAAGGACAGTTGGAAGAGAAGACAACTCAGCTTGCAACAGCAAACGAAACAGTTGAAACACTCACAGGTCAAAAGCAAACACTTGAGACACAGCTTGCTGCTGCCAATGAAAATGTAGAGACATTGACTACACAAAAAACAAATTTAGAGTCGCAACTTGCAACAGCAACTTCAGATAACGCAGAATTGCAAGAAGAGTTAGATGATGTCAACGAACAACTAACCGCAGCTCAAGGAACAGTGACAACTCTCACTGAGCAAAAAACAGGTTTAGAGACACAACTTGCTGCTGCAAATCAAACAGTTGAAACTTTGACAAGTGAGAAGTCAACCCTTGAGAGTCAACTTGCAACTGCAAACGCAAGTATTGAAACATTGACATCTCAAAAAGAATCATTAGAGAGTCAACTTGCAACTGCAAACGCAAGCATTGAAACGTTGCAGGGTCAAATTACTGACTTGCAAACCCAGGTTGCTGAATTGCAGGAACAATTAGAAAACCAGGGTTCTTCAGAACGAGACGACACAGCTTTAATCAATCTTTTAAACGACCTTAGCCAGCAAAAATATGCAATTTCTGAAAATGAAAAAATTATTGCTGTTTGGTCACAAGAGATAAACGGCTTAAATGTCTATTACACCAACACAGCAACAAAGCGCTGCGTTAAATATGAAAGTGCAAATAGAATAATGGCTGCAGGAAAAGTTGGAGACACTGTTTTCTTAACTGGTCAAAGTGAAGAGAATGTTGATTTAAACAATTGGACTGGCACAAACTTATTTAAAGTTGTTGTTTCAA
>CAMOCH010000078.1 GCA_946610655.1 uncultured Clostridia bacterium | reverse complement strand
TAATTAAAGCAAATAAATTTGATGAAGCATACGAACTTGGAAAAGACAAAAAAGATTTTAATGCTTACCAAATTCTTATTGCTCACTATATTAAAAAAGATTACGAACTATCTAAAACACTATGTTTAGGTTTTCCATCAGTTTCATATCAAAAGGTAACACAATCACAAATTTTTATTAAAGTTTTTGAAGCTTTTCAACTAATTCCACCTAGATATGTGATTTCAACCAAAAGGAGTAATTAAAAAGGCAAAAAAAATTGCCTTTTTTTTATGTTTTATTGCAATTATAAACTAAGTGTGTTAAAATACTTTCATAAACTTAACTTATGGAGAAATTATGGCAAACAAAAAAATAACCTCAAGAGATGTTGATTTCGCTCAATGGTATACAGATGTTGTAAACGCTGCACATCTTTCTAGTTACTCAAATGTTAAAGGTTGCATTATTCTTGAGCCAAACGGCTATGCAATTTGGGAAAAGATGCAACAAACACTTGATAAAATGTTTAAAGAAACAGGACACAGAAATGTTGCAATGCCTATGCTCATTCCAGAAAACCTTATGAAAAAAGAAGGAGAACTTATCAATGGTTTTGCTCCTGAAGTTGCATGGGTTACCATGGGTGGAAATAAACAACTTGAAGAAAGAATGTGTGTCCGTCCAACAAGTGAAACACTCTTTTCTGATTACTACTCAACAGTAGTAAAATCATATAGAGATTTACCTCTTAAATATAACCAATGGTGTTCTGTTATGCGTTGGGAAAAGGAAACAAGACCATTTTTGCGTTCTCGTGAATTTTGGTGGCAAGAAGGACACACCGTTCATGCAACTCAAGCAGAAGCTGAGGCAGAAACAAGAAACATGCTTGGCGTTTATGAAAAATTCTTCCGTGAATATCTTGCAATCCCTGCAATAACAGGAAGGAAAACAGAAAAAGAAAAATTTGCAGGTGCTGACTACACTCTTACTATTGAAGCACTTATGTATAATGGTATTTCTCTTCAATCAGGAACAAGCCACTACTTTGGCCAAAAATTTGCAAAAGCTTATGACATTAAATTCTTAAATAAAAATAACGACTGGGAATATGCTTACCAAACATCTTGGGGAGTTTCTAGCCGCATGATTGGAGCACTTATTATGGTGCACAGCGATGACGATGGACTTGTTCTTCCACCAAACATTGCACCAACACAAATAAGAATTGTTCCAATTTCTATGGATGAAAATATTCTAAAAATTGCAAAAGAATATGAAACTCAGCTTAAAAATGCTGGTTACTCTGTTGACACAGACACAACCGACCGTTCTGCTGGATTTAAATTTGCAGAAGCTGAAGTCTTGGGTGTTCCTCTTAGAATAGAAATTGGAAACAGAGATTTGCAAAACGGAGTTGTTACCCTTGCAAGACGTGACACAAAAGAAAAAATTCAAGTTAGCAAAAAAGAAGATATTGTTAAATCTTGCACTACTCTTCTCAAAACAATCCAAAGCGATATGCTTGAAAAAGCAACAAAAAGAAGAGACGAAAAAACCTACACAGCCACAACTCTTGCAGAGTTTGAAAAAATTATGAACACCCACCCTGGTTTTGTTAAAGCCGACTGGTGTGGTAATCCAGAATGCGAAACAAGAATTAAAGAAATTCGTGGAACAAAATCTAGATGCATTTTGGAACACGAAAAACCCCTCACAGGCAAATGCGTTGTTTGTGGCAAACATGCAGACAACTTAGTTGTTTGGGGAATTCAATACTAAAACAAAAAACTGGCTTTCGCCAGTTTTTTTTGTTTAATTTATTTTTTCAAATTCATTTTTTTGTTGTAAAATAATTTCTACTTCTTTCTGCTCGCAAATTTTCAATATTTCTTCGAGTTTTAAATGAGAATAACTATAAAATCCAAAAGGAAGTTCTTTTTCATATTTTTTATATTTATAGTACCTGTAATCTTTGTTAAAATGCCAATTAATAAGATTGTTAGAAACACTAAAAGTTCTATTATCAGCAAAATTTATATCTTTAAATAGCTCTTTATATCTATCAATTGACTTTTTAGTATTTTCCCCAATTTGAATAAAATAAAATTCATCGTTTAGCTTCGATTCATATCGAAAAACTTTTATTAAATCTTTTATAAATTCATTTTCACTATCATATTTGAAAGATTTTTTTTCTAATCCTAATGCTGTTTCAATAATCTTTTGAATAACTGCAAAATTTTTATTATTATCTAGATAGAAACCAATATCTCTATCATACACACAATTTTTAGACATAGAAGAACAATAAACTGATTCTCCAAGTTGTTTTTCACATTGATCAATCAAATATTCCAAAAAATCATCTGAAAATTTTAAATCTTTAATGCCGATATATGGAAGAGTATTCTTCTCAACATGCCCTGCACAACACCCTTTTGTGTTAATATCATTATTCCACAAAAATAAAAGGAGTGATTCAAGTTCTTTACAACCCTCACAAAATTCTTTTGCATACTTTATTTTTGTTTCTTCATCAAATTTTGGAATATAATCATTAATTTGCATACGTATATTTTAACAAATTTATCAGAAATTGTCCATTTTTTACAAGCACAAAATCTCACAATCATAGTACTTTTTATCTCTGATGTTAAAAATGTATGCACAGCATCCAGCTCCACGCCTCTTTTATACGGTGCTTTTTTGGTATAAGTAAATATTTTGGAGATGCATGCGCAGCATCCAGCTCCACGCAAAA
>CAMOCH010000077.1 GCA_946610655.1 uncultured Clostridia bacterium | reverse complement strand
GCAGAAAGAGTTCTTACAAATTCTGAAAGTGTGTATGAATGATTAATTTCAATTATTCCAGTTGTTGTTGAATCGGTATATTCAACTGAAAATGATCTAAGAACATCACCAACAGCAATATCTACAAGCGATGCTGGAGAATTGTCAATCACTGAAGTAACAACAACATTTTCTATTGTTTCAACCAAACCTGTGCCTTCATTATAACTTGAAGAACAAGAATCGATTGTTGTTGATATTCCCATCAAATGATATGTTGGAGTTGTTATTATTCCATCACACTGAGTAAGAATTGCTTTTGATATATTTTTTGCAGTCCAAAGTGGAACAGCAAAGCTAACACCATCAACTCTTGAAGAATTTGTTGAACTTACTCTTTCTCTTCTTGAATTGATAACTCCAATAAGTTTACCATCTGAGTTAAATACGCCGCCACCACTGTTACCACCATTAATTAAACAAGATGTTCTCATTGCGCGCATGTAAATTGTTGATGAAGAATTTTCAACATCTTCAATTGTTATATTTTCACTGGTGACCGATACAACACCTTGTGTTGCACTTATTCCTTCTCCCATAGGGTTTCCAATTGCATAACAAGTTTGACCGGCGTAAACGTCATCTCCATCTGCAAACTCTGCAGCTGTTATCATGTAATTATCATAAGCAGTTTTCAATTTGTCATTTTCTTCAATTTGAAGCACTGCAAGGTCATAATTTTTGTCTCCACCAATATATGATGCTCTTATTCCTTTTTCTTTGATTGCATCAATTGTTTGAGCAGTTATTGAGCTTGATTGACCAATATATTTCGAAAGAATGTAGTTATCTTCATACAAAAGAACATAATATTCTGTGTTAGAATATCCTGTGTATGTAACGTGATAGTTTGTTAATATTTTACCACTACCATTTGCATCAACTTCAATAAAAGTTCCTGCTCCTGCAGAATTTGAAGTTGTATAACCATTTGATGAATAAAACACAAAAATACCAACACTGCATCTAAGCGAACTTTGAATTGAATATAAAAGATTATTTTGAATCTGTGATGCATTTGCTGTAATATAATCTTCAATAAATTTTAAGTAACTTGTTGATTCATCAATATCCCCAGCTGTTTTTGCTGAGTTATATAATTCATAATAGTCTATTGTTTCAGCATCTTGTCCATCTCTTCCTTTTAAACTTGTGAGCCATTCTGTTTCAGTTCCTGTGTAGCCATTTTGAACAGCAATTTCATAAGCTGATTTTCCTGAAGAGCCTTTTACTCCACCTGCAAAAACAAATATTGAGGTTGCACAAACAACCAATAATATTAATGCAATTAAAAGTGTATTTTTGTTTTTCATATTTTCTCCTATTTATATTTTACTATAAAATATAATTTATTATACAACTATTTAACGAACACCTGCAAACATTTATTTGCTTTTACAAAAAAAACATTGCTTTTTGCAATGTTTATTTTTTAGAAGTTGTTTTTGTTTTCTTTTTGCTATCAGTCACTTTCTTTTCAGTCTTTTTAGGTGTTGAAACTTTTTTATCAACTTTTGTGGTTGACTTTGCTTTTGTTGAATTCACTTTTGTTGTTTTTGGCTTATTATCTTGCTTTTCTACTTTAGTTGTTTTTGGTTTTGCAGCCTTTGACTTTGGTGTTTTTGTTTTTGATTCAGTTTTAGTATTTTCAATTTGAATAGGTTTTGATGGAGTTTTAATAAGTTTTAATTGAGTTTTTTCTGAATCTAAAACAATTTCTTTATTGAGTTCTCTTGTTGTTATTCTTCCTGCTTCTTTTTGAAGTTCTCTCATGGCTCTAATAAATCTTTTTGTTACACCATTTTCAAGAATAGTCAAGCCTTTATTGAATATTTTATAAAACACTGAATAAATTGCTGGTGCTGAAAGCATTGTTTCAAACTCAAGTGTTTGTGCGTAGTATATAAACCTGTTAAGTCTTACAGATGTGTCATCTCCATCTGCAAAAAAGTTGTCTATATCTGCAGAAAGTTTAGTACAATTTTTCATTGTTTTGCGACTTGCTGTTATGTTTCGTATTATTGGCAAAACAAGTGGATAAAATTGGATTATTAATTGCAAAAATTCAAATGTATCATTTTTTACAAACGAAAAACTTATAAACAAAATAATCAAAACTGCAAGTATTGCATAGTATATTGCATACATTCTGCTCATTAAATAGTTTGTTGCAGCAGCTTTTGTTCTGCACAAATATAAATATCCGTATTTATCTTCTATTTCGTCTGGCACATCAACATAATGATAAGAAGTTTTTCCTGCCATTCCAAGAGCAGACTTTCTAATTGCAAGTTCATGCAAATCATTAGTCATTTCTCTGTCGTATTCAATCTTAGAAAAAGTTGTGCCTGTTATCTCAGATTCATAAAGTTGATTTAGTAAAATACTCTTTTCTTTATGATTATTCATAAATGATGAAGTAAATTCTAGTAATATTGATAAACAGAAAGAAAACATTGTGGCTATAAACACCAAAGATTGTTTGTCGCCAGGAATTGGTATAAAAGATAGCAAAATTGGCACAATAGATATCATATAAGCGCTAAATTTTATTATTTTTGTTTCTTTAGACATTCTTTGTGATGCATAATAAAATTTTGCGTTTGCTTCTCTTTGGCATCTAGCTGAAATTTTGTTCATACTTCTCCCTTTTAGTTTTTGATATTTCTTGTGTATTATACTACTAAATACTAAATATATCAAATAAAAAAATAAAAAAACTGGCGATTAAATTTAAAAATAATAAAAAAAACTTGTTTTTGCATATATTTACAACAAGAAGCAAAGCTGCAGCACAAAAAAA
>CAMOCH010000076.1 GCA_946610655.1 uncultured Clostridia bacterium | reverse complement strand
AATGTTGAAAAGTGGCTCAAACGGATATCCACTAGATATACTTAAAATGGCTGGTGTTGATTTGACAAAAGATGAACCATATCAATTTGCATTTAAGGATTTGACCACATCACTTGATATGGCAGAGAAGTTATTAAACAGAATCAAGCAATAAAATAGCATATCTTTTGATAGAAATACGAAAACAAAAAACAAGCAATAACATTATCTTATTGCTTGTTTTTTTGAAAATATTTGATTTTTTATCGATTTTTTGCGATTTTTTAATGTTTTTTGTTGGTTTTTTATTCAATTTCGCAAAATTTTTTAATTATTGATGTATAACCAAAACACTTATTTCATCTTGTCCATAAGTTCTGCAATTCTATCAAGGTCAGCTCTGCTGTAATAGTCAATATAAATTCTACCTCTATTGTCATTTCCAAGAACACTTACTTTTGTTCCCAAAACTCTTTGCATATCATCAACAAGTTGTCTTAATTCAACAGATTGATTTGCAACTGTATTCTTTCCTTTTGAACCTTTGACAGCTCTTTCCAAATCTCTTACAGTGAGCTTCTTTTCACATACTTGATGAGCAAGTTTGATTTGTGCTTTTTTGTCAGTGACAGCAACAAGACTTCTTGCATGACCAGCAGAAATTTTATTTTGCTCAATCATAGAAATAACTTCTGGTTCAAGATTCAATAATCTAACAGTGTTTGCAACAACAGGACGAGATTTGCCAAGTCTGTCAGCAACCATATCTTGTGTCCAACCGAAATCTGTCATAAGTTTTTTCATAGCTCTTGCACATTCCATTGGATTCAAATCTTCTCTTTGCAAATTTTCCAGCAAAGCTACTTCTGCAATTTGACTTTCAGTATAGTTTTTTATAATTGCTGGTATAGTTTCTTTTTCTGCCATTTTTGAAGCACGATATCTTCGTTCTCCAGCAATAATCATATAGCGTTGTCCTTTTTTGACAACAATTATTGGTTGAATAACTCCATGAACTTTTATACTTGCAGAAAGTTCAGCAAGTGCCTTGTCATCAAAGTTTTTTCTTGGCTGATTTAAGTTTGTGTCAATTTCGCTAAGTGGCAATTCAACAACCTCTTCTTTTGTGTTGTATGCATCATATTGATAGTTTTTTACATCACTAGCGCTATCGTTTGATATATTTTGTGTTACATCATCGCCATAAACTCCAAACAAACTATCAAGTCCTCTGCCTAATCCTTTTTTTATCATAAATCAATCTCCTTATTTATTCCTCTCAAGTAATTCAACTGCTAGTTCCTTGTATGCAATGCCGCCTTTGCTTTTTGGTTCGTATTTGCAAATAGGTAATCCATAACTTGGTGCTTCTGCAAGTCTAATGTTGCTTGGAATAACTGTATTGAATACTTTTTTTCCAAAGAACTTTCTAATTTCTTCACTAACTTGATTTACCAAGTTGCTTCTGTTATCTTTCATTGTCAAAACAACACCTTCAACATCAATTTGCTCATTAAGATGTTTTTTAACCAATTTGATAGTATTCATCAACTGTGTCAAACCTTCAAGCGCAAAAAAATGACATTGAATTGGTATCAAAACTGAATCACATGCTGTTAGCGCATTGACAGTCAACAAACCAAGAGATGGTGGACAATCAATACAGATGAAATCATAAAGATTTTTCAATCTGTTGAGAATATTCTTCAAAACCTTTTCTCGATTATCCATAGAAACAAGTTCAATCTCTGCCCCTGCCAAATTTATTTCACTTGGCATAATATCAAGGCCATCAACACAACTTCTTTTTATAACCTCTTCAACATAGTTTTCACCAACTATAACATTATAAACACTTTTTAGATCACTGTCCTTATCCAATCCGACAGCACTTGTAGCATTACCTTGTGGGTCCAAATCAATAAGCAATACCTTTTTACCCATTGTTGCAAGGTAAGCGCTTAAATTTACACATGTAGTTGTCTTGCCAACTCCACCTTTTTGGTTTGCAAATGCAATAATTTTTCCCATAGTATATTACCCCTCATAGTCATTATACCAGAATAAAATATTTTATGCAAACAATATTTGTATGTTTTGATGTTTCACATGAAACATTTTGTTATTTATGTAGAAAATACATATCATATACACAATATATTGTTTCACATGAAACATTTTTATTTATACCATTATTTTGTTTCACGTGAAACTTTGATGTGAAAAACTGGATTTATAAATTGTTCCACGTGAAACATTCGAAAAGCAGAGTTCTACACAGTGTTTCACATGAAACATTTTTAATTAAAAAATAACGGTAATTATATCAAATCTACCGTTATTTCTAAACTGTTTTCTATGTTAAACTATTGCGAAGCGCAATCACAATATTTACTTGATTGGATCTAATCTTGCTTTGTTTTTGTCTCTTGGATATTTTTTATCTGTATTTGCTATTTTTTTAATAAAGACAAGTTTTCTTATCAATTCATCATCAAGATTATAAACTTCTGTAGTTTCAAGCTTTCCTGCAAGCGTTTTTATACACTTTATTGCATTATTCAATTCTTCATCAACAGCGTTGCTTTTGTATGCAATAAAGTATCCACCAATCTTAACAAATGGCAAACAATATTCTGTCAATGTCTCCATACTTGCAACAGCTCTTGCAACAACATAATCAAAACTATTCAAATAATTATCCTTAAACTCTTTATCTTCAGCCCTATGGTGTAGCGCTGAAATGTTATGTAATTCAAGCGCTTTTATGATATTATTTAGGAATACAACGCGCTTGTTTAAGCTGTCAACCAAGCATATTTTTAGGTCTGGTCTAACAATTTTTAATACAACACCAGGAAATCCAGCTCCTGTACCAATATCACAAACAGTTGCATCTTTTTTATAGTTTTTAACTCCAAGCA
>CAMOCH010000075.1 GCA_946610655.1 uncultured Clostridia bacterium | reverse complement strand
TTGTCTCTCCACATACAAAATGTTGCAACGCCAATGGCAATATATATTATTGTCCAGGCAACAGGGAAGAGCCAATCTGGTGCCATCGCTTGAGGTTTTGGGTAGTTATCCCACTTGAACATTGGACCACCAAGTAGTGTTGCAATTCCACCAAGGGCAAGTGTTCCCAAAATAAAGTATATTGCATCAAGCCACCAGTGATGGGTGGGAGCAGATTTTGCTTGGGGGTTTTTACTGTCTTCCAATTTTTCGGCATTGTTAGAAGAACTTTCTTGTGAGTGTTCAGGTTCAACTTTTTTTGGATTTTCTTCTTTTACATTTTGTGTGTTTTGCTTTGTTCCAATATTGTTTTTTGATTTATTATTTTTCTTTTTATTTGCCATATTTTTCTCCAATATCAATTATTGTTATATTGTTCAAAAAACGCAAAATTTATTCAAAAATATTGAAAAATATATGTAAAACAAATAAAAACACACAAATTTTTGTGTGTTTTGTATTTTTTAGCATGTTTAAATTTAGTAGCTAAATTCGCTTGAAGATTCTCTTTCAAACAAACCTTTAAGTTCCTCTTTATAATCTTTGCCAAGCATAACAATATTATATACGGTTTGAGTTATTGGCATACTAACATTATATTTTTTTGCAAGTTTAAGTAGTGCTCCACTTGTTTTAACGCCTTCGGCAAGTTTATCAAAATATTCGTGTTTAACAAACAATTCTCCAAACTTTCTGTTGTGACTGTTTTGGCTAAACAGAGTAGCCTCGTAGTCACCAAGATGACAAAGTCCAAAAGCACTCATTTTGTTGCCACCACATGCGGCAATAAGTTTAGATACTTCATATGCGCCACGAGCCATAAGCCCACCTTTAAGTGATGCATAGCCAATTCCGTCGAGCATACCAGCAGCAATACCAATAACATTTTTTGCAGCAGCGCCAATTTCTGTTCCAATCATGTCGTTAGCTAAGTAGTATTTAATTTGAGAAGATTTAAAGTTTTTAATCAAATTTCTTGCAAGGTCTTGATTATATGAGTCAATAACCATAACACCAGGAATACCTCTAACAAAATCTTGGATGTGACCAGGGCCAACCCAAACAGCAATATTATTTTTATCAATACCAAATTCCATCAAAACTTCACTAAGTCTTTTTCCTGTTTTTTCTTCAATACCTTTCATGCAAAGAACATAATTCTTTTTGTTATATCCTTCAATTTTAATTAAGTTTTCCATAAAAGAACGTACATTTTGTGCTGGAATAGAAATGATGGCAGTATCTGTTGATGCAAGTGCCTCATTTAAATCACATGTGAGATTAATTGAATTTGGAAATTCAACATAATTATTTTTTCTGGTTGCAAAAAAGTTTGTAACGTATGGATCGGTGTCCATGCCCCAAACTGTAACATCATGACCAGTTTTGTCTAAATACCAAGCAATGCATGAACCCCAACGGCCGCAACCAAGAACACTAATTTTCATAAATAAAATCCTCCTAAAGTAATTTAATTTTAGCACAAAGATTTTACTTAAGTAAATTGTTTTAACAACATTACTTGGTTATTGTTTGACAAAACATGGCAATTATTGTATTATTTCTTAGTAATTATAATATTGGAGATGTATTTATGATAGTTGTAAATAATGTAAGACTTCAATTTGGTGGCAGAGTACTTTTTGATGAAGTCAACTTAAAATTTTCAAAAGGAAATTGCTATGGTATCATTGGTGCGAATGGGGCAGGAAAATCAACATTTTTAAAAGTTCTTTCTGGACAAATTGAACCAAGTAGTGGAGAAGTTTTAATTGATAAGGGCGAAAGAATGAGTATTCTTGCTCAAAACCAAAATGCATATGATGACCTTACTGTTCAGGATACTGTTATTGGTGGATACGAACGCCTTGTTGCTGTTATGAAAGAAAAAGATGCAATATACGCAAAGCCAGACTTTACTGATGAAGATGGCGTTAGAGCAGCAGAGCTTGAAAGTGAATTTCTTGATATGGGTGGATGGGAAGCCGAAGGCGAAGCTCAAACACTACTTCAAGATTTGGGAATTGGCACCGAATATTTTCAAGTGTTAATGAAAGATATGGAACCAAAACAAAAAGTGAAAGTGTTGCTTGCTAGAGCACTGTTTAAATCACCTGATATTTTGATTTTGGATGAACCAACAAACAACCTTGATGCAAAAACAGTAAACTGGCTTGAAAACTATTTGCTTGAATATCCAAACACAGTTATTGTTGTTTCTCACAACCGTTACTTTTTAAATAAGATTTGCACACACATTTGTGATGTAGATTTTCAAAAAATAAATATGTATGTTGGTAACTACGATTTTTGGTATGAAACAAGCCAACTTCTTGCTCGTCAAGCAAAAGAACAGAACAAAAAAGCTGAACAACGTGCAAAAGAACTTCAAGAATTTATTGCAAGATTTGCTGCAAACGCCAGCAAAAGCAAGCAGGCAACAAGCCGTAAGAAAGAACTTGAAAAACTTGAATTTGTTGAAATTAAACCTTCAAGCAGAAAATATCCATACATTGATTTCAGACCAGAAAGAGATGTTGGAAATGAAGTGTTGAAAGTTGAAAAATTAACAAAGAAAGGATTCTTTGAAAATGTTAGCTTCACAGTTAGAAAAGGTGACAAAATTGCATTTTTATCAGATAAAGCAAACGACACAACAATGCTTTATAAAATATTGGTAGGAGAAGAAGAGCCGGATTCAGGTTCTGTTCAATGGGGTAACACCGTTAAAATTTCCTACTTGCCAGAAAATAATGAAAAATATTTTGCAGATTGTGATTTAAGTCTTGTTGATTGGCTAAGTCAATATAGCAAAGAAAAAGATGTAACATTTATTCGTTCATGGCTTGGCAGAATGCTTTTTACTGGTGAAGAAAGTATGAAAAAAGCAAAAGTAATAAGTGGTGGAGAAAGAGGTCGTTGTATGATGGCTC
>CAMOCH010000074.1 GCA_946610655.1 uncultured Clostridia bacterium | reverse complement strand
AGTAATTTATGTTGATAATGGATACATTAGCTATGCGCTTTATAATGGTGATTTAACAGAAGCTGAAAAGTCTTACAGCATAACAGTTAGCCATGCTCCAAGCAAATTTATTGAAACATATGAATATGAAGGACATACTTACTTGGTTTATATTGACAGCAGCGATTCTTTGGTTTATAAAATTAGAATTGACTTTAATGACCAAGATGATGTTTCATTAAGCAGACCAGAAGCAACAAAATTATCAACAACAAAAGCAGAATCTGGCTCTGGCAATATGATAGCTAAGATGGTTAATGATTATATTTACTTCTTTGCTAAAGATGAAGATAGCAACGTGCTTATGTATAGAACAAACTTCTTAACGCCAAAAGAAATTAATGATAAAAAAGATGACACCGATGAAACTAAAGAAACTGACGAAAGCAAACTAGTTGTTGGTGCTGCAGAACTTGTTGGTGGAAAAAATATTTAATAAAAAAAGATGCACAATTCTAGTGCATCTTTTTTTTGTGGTTAATCAATTAAAATAGAGTAGATAGAACCATAAACTTCACTTGCTTTTGTTTCCCATCTTTTATAAACTTGCTTTGCAACTGCACGATTGGGAACATTTAGTTTAAGTTCAAGTTTTGTTCCAAGTGGTTCAATAATTTTCATTAAAACTGTATATGAACCGTCGGCATTTTTATAGTAGTCTCTAAAGTATTCTTGTCTTCTGCGATAGTTAAGTCTGTTATCTTTAATATAAGCCAAAATTTCCTCTCTTAAGCTTGATGGAATTTTAGAGAAGAAATAACTTAAACAAGATCTACCATCACTGGTTATAGTGTAGTATTTTTCGCCAGAGTTGTTTGTTGATTCAATAATAAAACCTGTGTCGAGCAAATCAGACATAACTTCTTTGCAAGTAATATAACTTATCCAACTGTTTTGACTGCAACAAATTTCGGTTATTGAAGCATCTGTAAGAGGAATTTCCATATTGTCTAAACAATATAAAAGAACGAGTTTGCTAATAGTTGTGTTTTGTGTTGTATCCATAATTCCTCCATATGATAAAATCTTGCTATAGTATAACACATAAGCTTTTAAAAGTGAAATGAAAATGCTATTTTATTTATAAAATTTTTATCATTTAACTAAAAATGTTTGCGCCTGTATATTTCATATGATAAAATATAATTAGGTGAGTTATGGAACATAATGAAGAAGAACTTAATGATTTTTTAAATGCCTGTGATAATATGGCAAAAAGCAAATTTATTTTTGCGGACAAAAAAATAAGTGAAATATTAAAGACTATTGCAACAACAAAATCTGTTTATAACACAATTGCAGAGTCTATGATAAACTTTAATTTTACAAGCAGTTACAAAGTTGCAACAGCAAACCCTGGAGATTTTAATCTTCCTGATGAAGAAAGGTTCATTGCTTTTGTTTTTTGCATGCTTAAAGCTATTGATGATGGCAAAATTAATATCAATGAATTGCTTGTTAAACATTTTCCTTGTGATGATGATAAGCACAGCAGTTATAAACTTTTTTGTGACAAAATTGTTCTTCCTTTTAAAAATCAAATTTATGATAAATTAATGGGAAAACAAACCAAACAAGTTGTTAAAAAAGAAGTTAAAGTTGCAGCATCAAAAACAACTGATCATGCACTTCTTGAACGTTTGGCTTTTTTGGTTAAAGATATTAAAAGCTATGTTTCTGGAATTAAAAAAATAAAAGGCTCAAAAATTGTAAAACAAGATTATATTGAAATTATTGATATGTTCTTGTATTCAATAGATAATAACCAAGCATCATACTTTAAATTTTTTGTTAAATTGCTCAATTTAAATTGTGGAAGAGATAAGGAATTAAAAAGCCGACTTGCTTCCATAATAGAAATAGTAGGGGAATAAAATGAAACAAAATAAAGATTCTTACAGCATTAAAGAATGTTTAAGGCTTATTGAAGAATTTGACGAAAGTCTTGATATGCTCAATGAAAAATGGGCAGAAGAAGTTGCTGAATTTTTGGAAAAATCTAAATATAAAGAAGGCAGTGTGCAGGAAGAAAAAGGCATAAACAAGATTAATGACAAATTTAAAAAAGTTATTGCCGAAGTTATAGACACTAGAGATGAAATTTTTGAATATGCTTATAAACTTCAAGAAAAAGAATTTGATGAAGAAGTGTTAGACATTCCTGATCCAGATTTTTCAAAAGTTGATGAAAATGGCAGACCTGTTGGATATATTCGTGTTCACGGAAAGTGGCAAAAAAGAAAGAAAAAACAGAATTAAAACTATTGCAAAGAATGTTTTTGTGTGCTAAAATGTTTGAGTGTTTAGCATACAAAAAATAACATGCAAATGTTGAAAGTTTGTTTGACCAAGTGCATGGTAATAAATGCCAATGGCGAAAACAACTGTTTTAGTGGCAGGAGAATAAAAAACAACTTAATATGGCACGCAAGCCCAAGCGACTCGTCCGTTCGCCTCTCACGCGATGACCGGAAGTTCGCTCAGCCGAAGCACGGCAGTGCTGAACGCCAGGAGCAACGCGACTATTCTCCGTGGTAGGAGAATCAAAAAAAAACAATATTTATGGCACCATAGTCTAGCGGCTAGGACGTTCGCCTCTCACGCGAAAGACCGGAGTTCGATTCTCCGTGGTGCTACCAAAAAAATAAACCCCAAAAATGGGGTTTGTTTTTTTTATTAACGCATCATAAGGAGAGAGAACGGGAGCAAAGCGACCAGTTCGCTCAGCCGAGGTCGTCACAACTTTCCTTGATTATTTGTTTCTCAGAAACTGCATTTAAAAGGCAAGTTGTTCCTCTCCCCATAAAATTATTGCATAATTTACGGGGGCCCCACATAAAACGAACGCCAGGAGCAACGCGACTATTCTCTCGTTTTGCTACCAAAAAAAACACCCAAATTTAGGTGTTTTTACATTTGTTTATTCAAAGTGGAAAGAATAATCCATTTCA
>CAMOCH010000073.1 GCA_946610655.1 uncultured Clostridia bacterium | reverse complement strand
AGAAAATGCAGATTTACTTAGAGCAAGCGCAAACATTCAAAACTTATTAGTTGTTGATGCAAAACTTTTAAATACATATGAAGTTGTTGCAAGCACTAATGTAATGATGACAAAAGGCGCAGTTAAAGCAGTAGAGGAGGCATACACTAAATGAAACAATATGACGTTATTATAAAACCAGTGTTGACAGAAAAAAGTTATGCCGACATTGCAAACAAAAAATATACATTTGTTGTTAAAAAAGACGCAAAAAAGCCAGAAATAAAAAAGGCAGTTGAAGCAATTTTTGGAGTTAAAGTTCAAAAAGTTAACACAACAAATGTTAGAGGAAAAGAAAAATCACAAGACAGAGGAAGAACTCACGGATTTACTCCAAGTTACAAAAAAGCTTATGTAACACTCACAGCAGACAGCAAATCTATTGAATTCTTTGATAGTCTATCATAAGTAGGAGGATATAAATAATGGCAATTATAACTAAAAAACCAACTTCACCTGCAATGCGTGAATATACAACTGCTGACTTTTCAGTATTGACAAAGAAAGCTCCAGAAAAAAGTTTGCTAAAACCTCTTAGAAAGACTGGTGGAAGAAATTCTTATGGAAAAATCACAGTTCGTCACATTGGTGGTGGAAATAGAAAAAAATATAGAGTAATTGACTTCAAAAGAAATAAAGATGGTATTCCTGCAAAAGTTGTTAGCATTGAATACGATCCAAATCGTTCAGCTTACATTGCACTTTTGAATTATGCTGATGGTGAAAAGAGATATATCTTGGCTCCAGAAGGTCTTAATGTTGGTGCAACAGTTATGAGTGGTCCAGATGCAGAAATCAAGGTTGGAAATTGCTTGCCACTTGAAAATATGCCAGTTGGTATCACAGTTCACAACATTGAAATGCAACCAAACAAAGGTGGCGCAATGGCAAGAAGTGCCGGAATTGAAGCAATGCTTATGGCTAGAGAAAATGGCCGTGTAACACTCAGACTTCCAAGTGGAGAAATGAGAACTGTAAATGCAAAATGTCGTGCAACAGTTGGACAAGTTGGAAATCTTGACCACGAAATCGTTTCACTTGGAAAAGCTGGAAGAACTCGTCATATGGGAATCAGACCTACTGTTCGTGGAGCAGTTATGAATCCAGTTGACCATCCACACGGTGGTGGAGAAGGTAAGAATCCTATTGGACACAAAAATCCAATGACACCATGGGGAAAACCAGCACTTGGTCGCAAGACAAGAAGAAAGAAAAAGAACACAACAAAGTTTATTATCAAACGTGTTAACTAATAAATAGGGAGAGAAAGTATGAGTAGATCATTGAAAAAAATGCCTTACGTAGAAGAAAGGCTTATGCAAAGAATTGTTAAGATGAACGAAGATGGCAAAAAACAAGTTCTCAAAACTTGGAGCCGTAGTTCAACAATTTACCCAGAATTTGTAGGTCACACAATTGCTGTTCACAACGGCAGAAAACATATCCCTGTTTATTGCACAGCAGATATGGTTGGTCACAAGTTGGGTGAATTTGCACCTACAAGAACATTTAAGGGTCATCCAATCGCAACGGATAAAGTTAAAAAATAAGGAGAGGTAAAAAATGGCAAAAAGAATGAAAGAAAAGAAAGAAGCTAGACTTGAAAACAAAGACATGAGACCTAGAGCTACTGCAAGCTTTGTTAGAATGAGTCCAAGCAAAGTTGCTAGAGTTCTTGATGGAATTCGTGGCAAAAAATATAAAGAAGCACTTGCTATTTTGGAACTTGCTCCATATTATAGTGCAGAAGAAATAAAAAATGTTATGAATTCTGCAGCAGCAAATGCTGAACACAATTTGGGTTTGAACAAAGATGATTTGTATGTAGCTGAATGCTATGCAAATTCTGGTGCAACACTCAAAAGAATGATGCCTAGAGCCAAAGGTAGAGGCGTTAGAATCTTAAAAAGAACATCACATATCACAGTTGTTTTAGACACTGTTAAGTAAGAAAAGGAGAGAAGATAATGGGACAAAAAGTCAATCCAAATGGATTTAGAATTGGTGTTATTAAAGATTGGAATTCTCAATGGTACGCTGATAAGAAAACATTTGCAAAGTATGTTTTGGAAGATAACAATATCAGAGAACATATCAACAAAAAATATGCACAATGTGGAATATCAAAAGTAGTTGTTGAGAGAACCAACAAAAGACTTATAGTTAATATCTATGCTTCAAGACCTGGAATGCTTATTGGTGTTAAGGGTGCTGAGATAGATGTTATTAAAAAAGATATTGCAAAAATTGCAGAAGCAAAAGATATCACAATCAATATTAAAGAAGTAAAAAGACCAGACTTGGATGCAACAGTTGTTGCTCAATCAATTGCAGTTCAACTTGAAAAGAGAGTTGCATTCAAAAGAGCAAGCAAAATGGCAATTCAAAAGACAATGAAAGAAGGTGCAAAGGGTGTTAAAGTTATGGTTAGTGGAAGACTTAACGGTGCAGAAATTGCACGTAGTGAACACTTCCAAGAAGGTTCACTTCCACTTCAAACACTTAGAGCGAACATTGACTATGGTGTTGCAACAGCACACACAACATTTGGTGCTATTGGTGTAAAAGTTTGGATTTACAAGGGTGATGTCATTGCTAAGAAATCTACAGTGGAGGTAAATAGCGATGTTAATGCCTAAAAGAGTTAAAAGAAGAATGCAACACAGAGGAAATATGAAAGGTAAAGCAACTCGTGGCACAAAAATTGCCTACGGTGAATACGGACTTGTTGCTATGGAACCTCATTGGATTTCTTCAAATCAAATAGAAGCAGCACGTGTTTGCATCAGCAGATACACAAAAAGAACTGGAAAGGTTTGGATAGATATATTCCCAGACAAGCCAGTAACAAAACAACCTATTGGAAAACGTATGGGTTCAGGTAAAGGAGCAATTGATTTCTGGGCTGCAGTTGTAAAACCAGGAAGAGTATTGTTTGAACTTGGTGGCGTTCCAGAGGATATTGCCAAAAAAGCAATGAGAAATGCAG
>CAMOCH010000072.1 GCA_946610655.1 uncultured Clostridia bacterium | reverse complement strand
TGTAATTGATATAGACTCTTTAAATAAATCGCTTGCTAAGGTGAAATCATTTTTTGTATAATTTTTTTAGCTACGGAGAAAACTTATGGAAAAAATGAAATATGATGTGCATCAAAAACCACCATTTTGGCAAAACTTGGCGTTTGCACTTCAACAAGTGTTAGCAATTATTGCAGGAACAATATTGGTTCCTCTTATTGTTGACCCAAGTGGGGCATATTTAAGTCAGTCATCTGCTCTTATTGGAGCAGGGGTTGGCACAATTGTTTATTTAAGCATTACAAAATTTAAAAGCCCGGTGTTTTTGGGTAGTTCTTTTGCATTTATTGCGCCACTTACAACTGCAGTTGCTTTTGGATATTTAGGCATTTTGCTTGGAACAGTTTTTGCTGGAGTTACTTATGTTGTTTTGGCAATAATAATTCATTTTTCTGGAACAAATTGGATTAATAAACTTATGCCACCAATAATTATTGGGCCAATTGTTGCACTTATTGGTTTTGACCTTGCAGGTTCGGCAGTTGCAAATGTTATGAACACATCTGCAGGAATGGAAAACTATAATCTTCTTTCAATAGCCATTGGTTTAATAACATTTTTTGTGGTTGTTCTTATTTCTGTTAAAGCAAAAGGACCAATTAAATTATTCCCATTTATTGTGGGTATGCTTGCTGGCTATGCGCTTGCATGTTTGATGACCGGCATTGGCATTGCTGCAAATGTGCCATATATGCAAATTGTAGATTTTTCTGTGTTTGAAAAAGTTGCTCATTTTGAAAACTGGGTGCCAAACTTGGTTATTGTTGGCGCATTTAAAGAAGGTGCATCACATTTTACTTCGGCATTAGACGTTCTTACTATTTTTGTTGCGTTTGTTCCAATAGCGCTTGTTAGTTTTGCAGAACATATTGCTGACCACAAAAATTTGGGGTCAATTATTGGCAAAGATTTAACCAAAGACCCAGGACTCACCAGAACACTTCTTGGAGATGGAATTGGCTCGGTTGCGGGTTCACTTTTTGGTGGTGTTCCTAACACAACCTATGGAGAATCTATTGGTTGTGTGGCACTTTCAAAAAATGCGTCAACAAGAACGATTTTAACTTCTGCAATACTTTGTGTTATTGTTGCATTTTTGTATCCAATTATAGTATTTTTGTCTAGTATTCCTAGTTGTGTAATTGGTGGAGTTTCAATTGCTCTTTATGGATTTATTTCCGTTTCGGGACTTAGAATGTTTAAAGAAATTGACCTTAATGACTCAAGAAATTTATTTGTTGTTGCCAGCATATTTATAACAGGTATTGGTGGAATGATATTGAATTTTGGTTCGGTTCAAATTTCTAATATTGCATGTGCATTGATTGTGGGCATCATAACAAATGTTTTGCTTACTCCAAGGAATAAAAAACAAAAAGGGCAAAACGACATAAGCCAAGACAGAACTTTACTTGAAAGTGAAAATACTATTGAAAAAGAAGATAGTGAAGAGCAGTAGTGCGAAACTATTTTCATAAATAATGCCTATTGACAAGCGCTTGTGTGAATGATATCATTTTGGTGTAAGGAAAAACTGAGTATGGGAAATCGTGAACAAAAGAGAATATCAACACTATCAAAAGATAAAGTTATTGTGGACTTTTTTCCTGATGCACTTGATGCTGATGAGATGGAAAATGTTGAGAATATAAGTGATAGGGAACTTTCTTTGCATGCTGGCGCACTTTGCTTGTATGCAACGCTTTTGATGACTAAAATTCATGAAACTGACCCAATGAAGTTGGAGCCATCATGCGAAGATAGGATAAATGATCTTAAGGCGCTTGCAAAAGCAGAACCAAAATATGCTGCTTATACTGATGATCAAATAAATAATCTTGTTAATAATATGATTAAAGTGGACATCAGAAACTGTTTTGCACATGGCAACTTTGAAATTAATTATGATATTTATACTCAAAAAATGAATTTTGTTTTGCACCCTATGCGCAGAGATTTGGTATCAAATGAACCTATTGTTATTGACAAAAACTCAATTATGAAAGCAAACAAAGAGTTTATTGCAAAAAATGGTGAAGAGTATCAAATGAAGGCAATGCTCTCTGAATTAATGATAGATAATGCAGTTACCACTAATTTAAGCAAAACTTTAAAAGAATTTATTTTGCCAACACAAATGCAAAAGTTAACAGATTATTATATTGGCAAAAAGCATTTAACAAAAAGTCAAGTGCTGTTTGATGAAAATATCTATTACATGGTTCAATATATTCTTTCAAGTGCCAAAATAACCTATGAGCAACAAGATTACTATGATATTTTTGGTAAAGATTCTAATGTGTTTGGAGCAATAGCATTAATACGCAATAGCTTGGCACATGATAGCCTTGAATTTGTGGATAATGCAAATGGAGTTAGCTATGTTGATAAACATATCTCCAAAACAGAAAGTGTGGCAGAAAGTGCATCAAAATTGCTTATTGCTGATTCACACAAACAGCTTATTAAAAACTTACTTGCAGAAGGTAAGCATTCTGAAGATGCAATAAATAGATTTAAAGACAAGCTTAAAGAAATATTTGATTTCTTCTTTGATGGAACATATAAATTTGAAGATGTTGCTGGTGTTTGGATAGAGAACGCTAAAGAAAAAGAGTAAAAACGAATCAATTTGATTCGTTTTTTTAATATAAAAATTAGCAAAAAGAAAACCTAATTCTGCTTGAATTAGGTTTCATATGGCTCCCCCTGTTGGACTCGAACCAACGACCTATCGATTAACAGTCGAGCGCTCTACCGGCTGAGCTAAGGAGGAATATTAAATTGTTGTTTGTTTTTGAAATTGCTTAGATATTTCAAAAACCAGTTGTTTGCCAAATATCCGTTCGGTAGACCGTGTCCGGTGCTTCCGGCACAAACTGGAGTTTGCTTACGCTTTGGCTACAAAACATTCCCCGAAAGTTTTGCTAGACGCGTCGCGCCGGCTGAGCTAAGGAGGAATATATATACACTGGTCATTCGACCAAGTGATTGTA
>CAMOCH010000071.1 GCA_946610655.1 uncultured Clostridia bacterium | reverse complement strand
AAAAACAATATTAAACGCGCTTGGTGGAAACGCTTTGTGCAAGAAAACGAAAACAGCTTTGGCGTTGATGCTGCAATACTTATGAACCCAAGAGTTTGGGAAGCAAGTGGACACGTTGCATCATTTTCTGACCCAAAAATGGACTGCAAAAGTTGTAAAACTCGTCATCGTGCAGATAGCTTAATTGAAGCACACAGCAAAGGCGAAGCAAAACCAGACCTTATGACAAACGAACAAATGGAAGCATATATTGCCGAGCATCATGTTTGTTGTCCAAAATGTGGCAATTTTAACTGGACACCAATTCGTCAATTCAATCTTATGTTTGAAACAAGCCGTGGAACAATCGGCGAAGACCAAAGCAAAATTTATCTTCGTCCAGAAACTGCTCAAGGTGAATTTGTAAACTTTTTAAATGTTCAACGCACCACTCGTGCAAAAGTTCCTTTTGGTATTGCACAAATTGGTAAAGCTTTCCGTAATGAAATAACACCAGGAAACTTTATTTTTAGAACAATTGAATTTGAACAAATGGAGCATCAACAATTTTGTCGTGCTGACCAAAGCGAAGCATATTATAACACATACAAACAAAAGGCGTGGAACTTTTTGAGAGACCTTGGCTTTGCCGAAGACCACTTAAAATTTAAAGACCACGACAAACTTGCACACTATGCAGCAGCAGCTTGTGATATTAACTACCTCTTCCCTATTGGTTGGAGCGAACTTAATGGTATTCACAACAGAACAAATTATGACCTTTCTCGTCACCAAGAATATTCTGGAAAATCTATGCTTTACACAGACCCAATAACAAACGAAAAATTTGTGCCAAGCGTTGTTGAATACTCTATTGGTTGCGACAGATTGGTGCTTGCAGCAATGTGCGAAGCATATGAAGAACAACAACTAGAAAATGATTCAAGAATTGTTATGCATTTTCACCCATCAATTGCACCATACAAAGTTGCAGTTCTTCCACTCCAAAAGAACCAAAGTGAAAAAGCAAAAGAAATTTACAACTCTCTTCGTAAACACTTTATGTGCACATATGATGAAGCCGGAAGCATTGGTAAACGCTATCGTCGTCAAGACCAAATTGGAACACCATATTGCATCACAATAGACTTTGACACATTTGAAGATAACTGCGTGACCATTCGTGATCGTGACACTATGGAGCAAGAACGCATTAAAATTGATGACATTGTTAAATTTATTCAACCAAAACTTGAATTTTAATCAAACAAAAAGAACTGCAAAATTGCAGTTCTTTTTTTATTATCATTATTCAAAATAGCAACCGATTCTTCCATTTGAGCCATATGCCGCAGCCCAAGAATTTGCTTTTAAAAAATTACCAAGTTTTATGTTATGATTTGCATCTCTAAAAGTTGAATGAATTGTTTGCAAATTATTTAAATTGTTATTGCTTATAGAAACAAAAGGAATATCTGCATTTTGAACAATGTTTGTTTGAGTTTTGTGAGTGCATGCCCCACTTGCTCCATAAGAAACATATTTATTTGCAGAATAGAAAAACAAACAATACTCTGCATTTCCAACATAATAATCTTTATTGTCCCCAGAATCTTTATATGACAAGCAAGAAGAATACACATTATGAGATTTTGGCACATTTTCTATTGGTCCATAAGAAACTCCATCTTCTGTCCAAGTGCTATCATAAGTGTTTGAATTCTCTACAAATCTTCCAGTTGCAAAGTTTTTCGCCTCATTGTTATACGCAGTGCAATTTACAAAAGTTAATGTTCCTGGGTTTGAATTATCATCAAAACCATTACCTTTGTTATTAAATGCCAAGCAATTTTCAACAGTATGGTTAACTTCTAGTGCTCTGCCCCCAAGTTTAAACCCATTTCCATTTTTAAGAGCTGTGCCATTCATTCCATAACCATTCCTAAAAGCAATACTATTTTTTATCGTAACTGAACCAATCACACCTGTCGCTCTTTTTGTAAATAAATCCCAACCATCATCAGAATTGTTATATGCAATACAGCCATCAAAAACATTGTTTTCTCCAGCACATATTTTGCACGCAAAGCCATCGGCATCTTCACCTTTTTTGCCATCACTGCGATTCCAATCATAATTTCCAAAAGATGTGCAATTTTTTATTGTGTTATCATGTGGCCAATTTGCAATAGTATCTCCAGAGCTGCCCGAAATTTGCAAGCCAGAATTTCCGTTTTCTTTAAAAACACAATTTTCAATCAAATTGTAGTGTCCACAAACATACATTCCACAGCTGCCTGCACCAGTAATTGTTAGATTAGCAATTTTATAGTAATTTCCACTGATGGTTATTCCTGAATATCTTATGTTTGTGCTAACATTGTTATATTTTGGCGTTTGACCTTGGTGATATCCAAAATCTAAAACCACATTTTGATTACGCCACCCTGCAATAACATATTTTTTACTTGCCGTTGCATTTTTTGAAAATACAATAGAATTTTCCACACTATATGTTCCACCAAGCAAATAAACAGGCTTTTCTGTTGTCATGTGTTCAAGCGCATAATCTAGCGAACAAGGACTTTCATATGAGCCATCACCTGTTCCATTCACAGAAACATAAACGGCATCTTCAATAATCACTTCTTCAGCAGGCTTATTTGCACAACCAACAAAACAGAAAAACGAAAATATAAGCACCAAAATAAATTTGAATTTTTGCATATGTCCTCACTTGTTAGTATATCTTCTTTCTTTTCAATTTTATTATATTTTGAAAAAATACACAAATAATTAACAACAATTTAAAAAAAACTAGGCAACCTGCCTAGTTTTCTTTTTCGTTTTCAAGATATTCTTCTTCGTTTTCAAGATATTCTTCTCTGCTAATTATATAACGCTGAGTATCTTGACTACCACATTTATACAATCCTGCTGTATCCACCAAATAATAGGTTTCATCTTTATAATATTTTACATCATAGATAGTTCCATTTTTCTTTTTAATGTCAACGCCCTTCTTTTCATATAATGTCAAACCTATAGATTGATAGTGA
>CAMOCH010000070.1 GCA_946610655.1 uncultured Clostridia bacterium | reverse complement strand
TGCCCACTTAATAAAGAACAATATGAAACTTTTGTTAAAGAATTGGTTGCAGCAGAAAAAGTTCAATTAAAGTCTTTTGAAGATGTTACTGTTTTTGAAGGTTGCATGCCAATAGAAATAATGGCGTCAAGGGGAGAAGATTCTTTAAGGTTTGGTCCAATGCGTCCAGTTGGATTCACGCTCCCTGACGGTTCAAAACCTTATGCGATTGTGCAACTTAGAAAAGAGAGTAACACAAACAATATGTATAACTTGGTTGGTTTTCAAACCAACTTACTTTATGGTGAACAAAAAAGAGTATTTTCGCTTATTCCAGGGTTAGAAAACGCCAGTTTTGTTAAGTATGGAGTTATGCACAGAAATTCATATTTAAACGCACCAAAAGTTTTGAATAAAACTCTAAATTTTAAAGATTATCCAAATTCATATGTCGCAGGGGTGCTTTGTGGTGTTGAAGGATATGTTGAAAGTATTGCAACAGGTCTTGCTGTAGCTTTAAATATTGCAGCAAAATTAGATAACAAAAAAGACATTCCGTGGGATGGCCGAACAATGATAGGTTCGCTTGTTAGCTATATTGTTTCTGCAAATCAAGATAATTTTCAACCAATGAATGCCAATTTTGGTATTGTGGATAATATTGATGAAAATTTAGCGAAGGAACTTTTGAAAAAATATGAAGGCAAAAATACTTTAGAGGAAATAGTTTTAGAGGTTCAAAAAAATCAACGTAATAATAATTTATCTGTTTCGCTTGAAGAAAGTGGAAAAGTGAATTATGTAACCAAAAAGAGCAAGATTTCAAAAAAGGATAAAAAATTTGCAATAACTTTAAGGGGACTAGAGCTAACCAGTTTGCTGGCAAGCAAATATAAATTTAGAGAAGTTTAATGGGCTATTTTTATATTTTTACAAAAATTGTGTAAAATTGTTAGACAAAGTTAAAAGTATTTAGTATAATACAACTAAAGTTTGACTAAATTTGACTAAAGGAGACATTATGGAACAATTAAGAGGCACAACAATAATCGGCGTTGAAAAAGATGGACACATTGTTATTTGTGGTGATGGACAAGTAACACTAGATAAAGTGGTGTTTAAAGGAACAGCTAAAAAAGTAAGAAGATTGTATAACGGAAAAATCATCACAGGTTTTGCAGGTGGCACTGCAGATGCTTTCACACTTTCTGAGAAATTTGAAAGCATGCTTCAAAAACATTCAGGAAATTTGATGAGAGCAGCAGTTGAGCTTGCTCAACTTTGGAGAAGAGATAATGCACTTCGTCAACTTGAAGCAATGATGATTGTTGCAGACAAAGAACATATGCTTATAATTTCAGGTGTTGGTGATGTTATTGAGCCAGAAGATGGCATTTGTGCAATTGGCAGTGGTGGAAACTACGCTTTAGCTGCTGCCAAAGCACTTAAACACAACACAGATTTATCTGCAAGAGAAATTGCTG
This sequence comes from uncultured Clostridia bacterium, assembly GCA_946610655.1. Taxonomy (GTDB): domain Bacteria; phylum Bacillota; class Clostridia; order Christensenellales; family UBA1242; genus RGIG4790. The sequence continues at coordinate 1,844 of CAMOCH010000070.1, read as the reverse complement.
AAAAAGCTTTAAAAATTGCTGGTGAAATTTGCATTTATACAAATGGCAACTTAACAATCGAGGAGGCGTAACAAATGGAACTTACACCAAAAAATATAGTAACCGAATTAGATAGAAATATAATCGGCCAAGACAATGCAAAAAGAGCAGTTGCAATTGCACTTAGAAACAGATACAGAAGAAGCAAGTTAACAGCTGCAATGAGAGAAGAAATATATCCAAAAAACATTATCATGAAAGGACCAACAGGTGTTGGTAAAACAGAGATTGCAAGACGACTTGCTAAACTTGTTAAAGCACCATTTATTAAAGTTGAAGCAACAAAATTCACAGAAGTTGGTTATGTTGGTAGAGATGTTGAGAGTATGATTCGTGATCTTGTTGAAGCATCAATCAGGCTTGTTAAAGAAGAGAGAATTGCAACAGTTAAACCAAGAGCAGAAGAAATGGCAATGACAAAAATCGTTAGCATTTTGTATCCTGTTGTTAAAAATAATTATGACCAAGACAAAACCCCAGAAGAGATTAAAGCCTTAATTAAAGAAGGAATTAAAGGTGGAAGATATAACAAACTTGAAATAGACATAGAAATTGTTGAACAAAAGCAACCAGGTCCAATGATGCCAGGCATGGAAATAAACATAACAGATATCATGGGTGATTTTCTTCCAAAGAGAAGAAGAATCAAAAGAATGTTTGTTGAAGACGCTCTTAGAATTTTAACAAATGAAGAGAGTGATAAACTTATCGACACCGAAAATCTTAATAGTGAGGCACTTCGCCGTGCAGAGCAAGAAGGAATTATATTTATTGATGAAATAGATAAAATTGCTGGTGGCAACGCAGGCAGAAGTGGTCCAGATGTTTCAAGAGAAGGTGTTCAAAGAGATATTCTTCCAATTGTTGAAGGTTGCACAGTCACAACAAAATATGGCCCAATCAAAACAGACTATATTTTGTTTATTGCAGCAGGTGCTTTCCATGTTAGCAAAATTGAAGACTTAATTCCAGAACTTCAAGGACGTTTCCCAATCACTGTTGAATTGGATAGCTTAACCAAAGAAGATTTTGTAAGCATTTTAACCAAAACAGAAAATAGTCTTTTGGTTCAATATGCAGCACTTCTTGGCGTAGAAAATGTTAAACTTGTTTTTGATAAAGATGCTATTGATGAAATTGCAGATATTGCAGTTAAGCAAAATGAAACAAACGAAAACATTGGGGCAAGAAGACTTCAATCAATATTAGAGCAACTTTTGGAAGATATCAGCTTTAATGCAACTGGAGACTATCCAGAATATGAAGTAAAAATCACCAAAGCGTATGTTGATGAACATCTTGCAAAAATTATTAAAAACCAAGACATTAAAAAGTATATTATTTAGGTGAAATATGGTAGAAAACATTAATTCAAGTGTTTTAGAGGACATGATTGAATCAAACAAGGTTGTTATAGCCGATTTCTATGCAACTTGGTGCGGCCCATGCAAAATGATGCACCCAATATTTGAAGAATGCGCAGCTGATCAAACAGATATCAATTTTGTTCGCTTAGATGTTGATGAAAACATGGAATATGCACAAAAAGCAGCAATTCAATTTGTTCCAACATTCATTATTTACGCTGGTGGTAAAGAAGTTGCGCGCAAAAGTGGATACATTCCAAAAGAAGAATTTGAATTATTTGTAAAACTTGCAAGCCAATGCAAATAGAATTAAAAGCAGGGTATGTATTAACCCTGTTTTTATTTTGTATAAATAACCCAAAACCCCCTACGGGTATATTTTGAAAAATTTTGCGTAAAAAACACAAAAATTTTGTCGAAAATGATAAAAAATATCAA
>CAMOCH010000069.1 GCA_946610655.1 uncultured Clostridia bacterium | reverse complement strand
AAAGCTAACGGCATAAGAAGTTGAGTTATTAATTTTGTTTTCATCCAAGTGAGCATCTTTTGTAACAGCAAAATAATACCCGCCGCCAGCGATGATAATGATTAATATGATGGCAAAAAAAGTTATTACCACATTTTTTATTATATTTTTCAGCCTTTTCATTTGTGTTAGTATTTGTCATAAAAAGAAAAATTATGACACAATTTGTAATAATGTGTTGAAAATTGAACCGAAAATATATATAATATATACATTAATGATAATAGTGGAGTTAATACATGAAGTACTATATTAATACATATGGCTGTCAAATGAATGTTCACGAAAGTGAAAAACTTGCAGGCATTTTGGAAGAAATGGGTTATACCTTAGCTGATAGTGATAAAACGGCCGATGTTGTAGTTTTTAATACATGTGCAATAAGAGAAAGTGCAGAGCAAAAAATATTTGGCAATATTGGTATGCTTAAAAGTGTTAAAGCAGCAAATCCAAACATGATAATAGCTGTTTGTGGATGTATGAGCCAACAAAAAGGTTATCCAGAAATGATAGTAAAAAAATATCCATACGTGGATATAATTTTTGGCACGCACAATTTGGCTAAATTTAAAGAATTTTTAAATAAAAAGAAAAGTCAAAAGAGAGTTGTTGAAGTTGTTGAAACAGAAGATATTAAGCTTCGTGATAGCATGGAAGCAACAAGAACAAGTGGAACAAATGCATGGGTTAATATAACATATGGCTGCAATAACTTTTGCACATATTGTATTGTGCCTTATGTTAGAGGTAGAGAAGTATCTAGACCAATGCAAGATATTATTGATGAAGTTGAGAAGCTTCTTAAAAAAGGTTTTAAGCAAATAACTCTTTTGGGACAAAATGTTAACAGTTATGGTAATGATATTGATGATGAAAAAGTCAATTTTGCAAACTTACTTCGTGAACTTGATAAACTTGACTATAAATATAGACTTAGATTTATGACGAGTCACCCAAAAGATTTATCAAAAGAAGTTATTGATGCAATGGCAAACGGAAAACACATTTGTCATTATTTGCATCTTCCTGTTCAGTCTGGAAGTGATGAAATACTTAAAAAGATGAATCGCCATTATGACACAAAGAGATATTTTTCTGTTATTGATATGGCACGAAAAGCCATGCCAGATATTGAATTTTCTTCAGACATAATTGTGGGATTTCCTGGGGAAACAGAAGAAGACTTTGAAGACACTATAAACTTGGTTAAAAAAGTTCGTTATCAACAATTATTTACTTTCATTTATAGCAAACGTAAAGGAACAGTTGCTGAAAAAATGCCTAATCAAGTTGATATAAAAACCAAAAAACAAAGATTGTCTAAGCTTATTGAAATTGAAAGAGAAATTGCAACAGAAATTTCACAAAAATATTTAGGTAAAAAAGTTGAGGTGTTGGTTGAAGGAATTCATCCAAAGAAAAAAGGTTATTTGATGGGTTCAACAGATTTTGGCAAAACAATCAGTTTTGAAGGAGACGAAAACCTTCTTGGCAGTTTTGTTAGTGTGCTTGTAGATAAAGCAAACCACACAACGCTTTCTGGCAAAATTGTTGATGTGCTAGATAAATCAAACAGCGAGTATAATCTTCCAAAAGATAAAGTAAGGAGAAAATAATGGACAAAAATAAATTATCACCAATGATGCGACAATATCTTGAAACTAAACAAGAATATCCAGATGCGATATTATTCTATAGACTTGGTGATTTTTATGAAATGTTTTTTGAAGATGCAGTTGTGGCTTCAAGAATACTAGAGTTAACTTTAACCGGCAGAGATTGTGGACTTGACAAAAGAGCTCCAATGTGTGGTGTTCCTTATCATGCTGCTAAATCGTATATTGCAAAACTTGTTGATAATGGATACAAAGTTGCCATATGTGAACAAATGACTGAACCAGGAGTCGCAAAGCTTGTTGAAAGAGAAGTTATTCAAGTTGTAACACCAGGCACAGTGTTAGAAAGCGAGGCTTTGGATAGTTCAACAAATAACTTTTTGCTTTCAATTTTTGCTGATGATAAAAACATAGGTGTTTGTTATAGTGATATATCAACAGGACTTCTTGAAATGACAGAATGCACTGGAGATAACGCTGTTAAACTATTAGATGATATATTAATTAGGGTTCACCCAAAAGAAATTATTGTTAATGAACCAGTTCTTGAATTGTGTTCACAATTAACATGTGTTAAAAATAGTTATGTTCCTGCTTTTGAAGTGTATGAAGGAAAGCATAAAACATTAGCTGATTGTAAAGACTTTTTAAAAGAACATTTTAAAGTTCAATCTCTTTCTGTGTTTGACGCAGATAATAAAAAGCAAGGTATTATTGCAACAGCAAAACTTTTGGATTATGTTTTTGAAACTCAAAAAAGATCAATAACAAACATAAAAAAACTTGTAACAATTAAAGATGAAAACTATGTTCATCTTGATGTTGCTGCAATAAGAAACTTGGAACTTACAGAAAACATGTCTCTAAGGAAAAAGTATGGAAGTCTTCTTTGGCTTTTGGATCAAACCAAAACATGTATGGGGGCGAGACAATTAAGATCATATATAGACAGACCACTTAAAAACTCAAGAGAAATTAATGATAGACTTGATGCTGTTGATGAGCTTAGACAAAACTATATCTTAAGAGAAAATTTGCAAGAAGCATTATCAACTGTTGGAGATATTGAAAGACGCTGTGGAAAAATTAGCGCAAACACAATTCTTCCAAAAGAACTATTTAGTTTGGCTGGTTCTCTTGCCAGGGTGGCGGAAATAAAAAATCTTATTATTGGTTCAAAAAGCAAACTTCTTAAAAAATTATATAACCAAATTATTGATATGACAGACGTTGCTGAGTATTTAAAATCTGCAATTAGTAGTGATGCTCCTGCAGTTATGAAAGATGGTGGTTATATTGCTGCTGGTTTTAGTGAAGAACTTGATAATCTTAGAAATGCCAAAGAATATGGCAAAGTTTGGCTTGCAAATTTGGAACAATCAGAAAAAGAAAAAACTGGCATTAAAAATTTAAAAACAGGCTATAACAGAGTGTTTGGTTACTATATTGAAGTAACAAATGGAAGCTTAGCGAATGTTCCAGATTACTACATAAGAAAGCAAACCACAACAACTGCAGAAAGATTCATTATTCCTGAACTTAAAGAAATGGAATATAAAATTTTGTCTAGCACAGAAGAAGCAATTAAACTTGAAAATCAAATATATAGTCAAATAAAACTTAAAATGCAAGATAGAATTGGTGACATGCTAGAAAGTTCATCTGCAATTGCAAATCTTGATTGTTTATTGTCTCTTGCTGTTGTTGCGGCAAAACATAACTATGTTAAACCAGTTATTAATGAAAATGTTAATC
>CAMOCH010000068.1 GCA_946610655.1 uncultured Clostridia bacterium | reverse complement strand
ATTTTTGAGCAGTATAAACAACAAGTCTCAAATTTCTTTCAATCAGCTCCTGTTTTGCATGATTATCCCCCTTAGCAAACATCATAACCAACTCTTTTTCCTCTTCGACAGATGGTTTTTCTGGAAGCACTTCATTTGTTGGAACAATAAAATTAACACTATTACTAATTTCAGCAAAAAATTTCTTTATTAAATTAAACATTTTACACCTCACTATAAACAACTGCTATCAAGCAAACAATCAAAATTTGAAAATGTGTTATTAAAATTTATACCAACGTAGCAATCAAGATTTTTATCTTCAACAGTAAAATTTTGTGGTTTAAAAATATACAAATAACTGTCACCTGAAACCGTAGAATAATTTAATTTTTTATAACCAATTTTATTTAAAAATTCACTCATTGTCATTTGATTTTTTTTAATATGTTTTTGTATTAATAATGCATTAACAATAACTATATTTTTACCACTGTTTTTATCTTTTAAAAAATTGCCCGTATCTATATATCCACTTAAATTTATGCATTTATCAAATAAAAACAACCGACAATCTCTCAGTAGTTTATAGTTATTGTTTTTCAATATTTTTTCATAAAATTGCGTAAAAATAACATAATTTATCATATACAGACCCAAAATGCATAAAATATAGCTTTTCGAATGATAATACTGAGTATTATGTATTAAAATCTGCAAAAATAGACACTGAAATTCGCAAAAAAATATATAAAATAACCCAATAAAATTATATTTAATGAATTTTTTAATGTGATTTGGGTTAAATATTAGACAAACTTCAATAGTAAATAAAACCACTAAAATTATCATTTGAACATAATAATTAAGCCTAAAAACAATTAAAATTCTTATTAATGAAAACACAAATGACATGATAATTATACTCACATTCTTCAGTCTTTTTTTAGTTAAATTTTCAACTATTTTTATTGATAAATAGTTCGTAATAAAAAAAGTGAGAATATACATTTCTGTTATCATAGAAACATTATATTACTCACCTATTTTTTTGATTTATAAAATTAAAATAAAATTTTGTCTTGTTTTATACTAAAAAATAAAAATGTGGCAGTTGCCACATTTATTATTTAAATTTCTTTCTTAAGAATGGTGGAAGATCCGAATCATCAACTTCAATTCTTGAATTAAAATCATCATCTTCTTCAACTTCAACTCTTTGAGGTTCTTCAACTTTCTCAACTGGTTTTGGTTCTTGAGCAGGTTTTTGTTCTGTTAAAAGTGTTGAATAGCTTTGAGTCTTAACTTCTGGAGCTGGTTGCTCTGGTTGTTTATTTTGATTTTGCATAAGACTGTTTGTTCTTCCTGAAACTATATCTGCAAATTTAAATCTTTCAAATCTAGCTTCACCAACACTTGGTTTTGGAACATCTACAGGACTCTTTTCATCATCCTCAAATTTGCTTCCAGGGAACCCAGTTGCAACAATTGTAACCGAAACAGTGCCTTTATATTTTTCATCGATTGTTGCACCAAATATAGTGTTAGCTTCTGGGTCGATAACCTCTTTAACAAGTTTAACAGCTTCATTAACTTCTCCAAGGGTTAAATCGTATCCACCAGAGATATTAATGATAACGGCTTGTGCCCCTTCAATGGTTGTATCAAGAAGTGGACTTGCAACAGCACCACGAACAGCGTCGATATTTCTGTTATCACCTTTACCAACGCCAATACCCATATGAGCTAAGCCTTTGTTTTTCATAACAGTTCTAACGTCTGCAAAGTCAAGGTTAATAAGACTTGGAGTTGCAATCAAATCAGATATACCTTGAATACCTTGACGCAAAACATCATCGGCATACTTAAACGCATCAACAACACTTGTGCCACTTGGAACAACTTCAAGAAGTCTTTCGTTTGGAATAACAACTAGTGTGTCAACTGCGCGACTCAAATTTTTAATTCCAAGTTCTGCATTTTGCATACGAGTTCTACCTTCAAACGCAAAAGGTTTTGTGACTACTGCAATTGTTAAAATTCCCATTTCTTTGGCGATGCTTGCAATAACAGGTGCAGCACCTGTTCCTGTTCCACCACCCATACCTGCTGTGATAAACACAAGGTCTGTACCTTTAAGTTTTTCTGCAATTGCAGCACGGCTTTCTTCAGCAGCTTTTCTACCAACTTCTGGGTCAGCACCAGCACCAAGACCACGAGTTAATTTTTCACCAATTTGAATTTGTGTTGGAGCACTATTCATCATAAGTGCTTGTTTATCTGTGTTAACAGCAATAAATTGCGCGCTTTTAAGTTTTTCCGCAATCATTCTGTTAATGGCATTACATCCACCACCACCAACACCAATAACTAAAATTTTACAAACTGGATTTTGTTCATTAAAGTCCATAAAATCACCTCTTAAAATACATTATATTATAATTATTTTCAAGTTGCAAAAGCGCTGTGTCCAAAAGCGAAATTTCTGATGAATAATCAGGTTTATTGTTTTGAGCAACTTTTGGAGCAACAATTTCAACTCTTCTTCCTAGTTTTCTACCCAAGAAATCTTTTATACCTTTAATATAACTAAGTCCACCACCAGTTAAATAAACAGGCAAATAATCTGGAAATTCGTATTGACAACGATCTAGGCATTTTAAAATATAATTTGCAATAATTTCAACCCTTGCTTCAACAATTTCGTTTGTTGCTTTTGCAGAGAAAGTTGAAACAAACTCTTTACCCATAACCTCATAAGATTCATTCTCATTTGCTTGCCAGTTAAGAACAATCTTGCGTTTTAATGATTCAGCTTGAGTAAATGGTATTTTTAAAACTTGATATAAGTCTCCAGTTATATGACCACCACCAAGTGAAAAACTATTTAAGAATAATAAGCCATCACCTTGACCAATCATAACATTTGTGGTTAAATATCCAACATCAACAAGTATTGCATATCTATCACGAATTGTTGGGTCAATTAAATAAATCATTTCACATAGTGATGAAGACAAAAACATCACATGTCTTATAGATAGTTCATTTAATGCGCCCGAAATTAGGTCTAGAAAATTATTTTCAGCAAGGACATAACATATTCTTGCAGAAAGTTTTGTTGAAACTTTTCCAATTGGATTAATAACTCTTTTGCCATCATCCAAAACAAAATATATAGCGCTTTTGTTAATACATGAATATGCAGGATGTTTTTTAATTCCTTTTTCAACAAGTTCATCAACATCTGCTTGTTTAATTTTTTTCTTTTTATCAAAAGTTATTTCAACATCTTTAACTTGATTATTACAAAATTCTCCAGGAACGCCAACAAAAACCTCATTAACTTTGTTGCCACCACTTTGTTCTGCGTTAGAGATACTCATTGCAATAACATTTTTAATATCACTTGGATTAAAGAATTTTCCGTTTGA
>CAMOCH010000067.1 GCA_946610655.1 uncultured Clostridia bacterium | reverse complement strand
ACATCATTGTTACAGCAGTATCAAATTTTGCCAGTTCATAGCAGCCTTTTACCATATAACTTTCATATACTTTTGCCATTTCAGCTTTTGACGGATCATCAGATTTTGTCAATCTTACAAATTCTTTTAATAATTCTTGCGGATTATTTAGAATATGGTATTTATCAAAACCTTCTGCAAATTTTTTGTAACTTTCATCTGTGTTTTTACCTTTTATTGCATCAGACAAATAATTATTCAAAGCTTTTGTAACAACTTGTCTGTGTTGTGGCTCAATATTTGCCTCAATAAATGTCTTTTTACCTTCTGAAATATCAGTTAATTGATTTTTCATTGCTGTTGCAATTTGTTCATCAGTTAATCCTTGTTTATCTGCTTTGCCATCTTGCATTTGTTTTAACAGATTTACAAGTTCAACACCCTGTTTTAAAGTATTTGAGAAGTTTTTAGCAAGTTTTGCCGTTTCATCAGGAGTTGTCAACGAACAATCAGGATAAGCAGCTCTTACACCATGTTGCTGGAACATTTTATTTTTTAATTGCTTAATTTCTTTTGTAGCATTTAAATTATTCCAATCACGTTGCAACATAAAGAATGCTTCTTCAAAAGAATCACCTTTTTCAGTTAACTTAATATTATCTTGAATAGAATCCATAAACATTGCACTATTCAAAGCATTTGTCGCAGCTGGTTCAAGTCCCTTTATTTGTCTTGCAGCCTCATAAGGTGTAACCGTTTTAACACTTAATTGTTCATCTGTTGAATTCTTAAGCATTTTTTCAGCATCACCCATTAACATATTTGAAATTTCATTAAATTTTGCCATAAATTCTTTATTATCTTTTGGATTAAATTTGCTGTCAATAAAGTGTTTTAGAACTTTGAAATTAGCATCCTCTATTTTATCAATATTTTTATCATTTACATCAACTGCTAAAGCCTCAATTATTGCTTTTTGGGCATTATCCCTTGTAAATGATAATTGTTCTGCAACTTGATTCATATATTTTTGAGTATTTTTATGAGCTTTGCTTAAGTCTGCTTCAGAATTAATATTATCAAGGTCTTTCATAACCTGAGCTTCAATTAAATTTTTAGTTTCACCGGCATTTTCAGCTCTTTCCATAATTTTGTCCAAATATTCAGCCGGTACAGATTTAACAGCTTGAAGAACTTGGGCAACTTTACTCATATTAACCATTGGCCCAACAAAGGCGTTTTGAACAAGTGTTGATGCTGTTTTGGTTGTATCATTTTTAACCGTTGGCAAAATAGCATCAAAGAACATTTTAAATTTTTGACCTTTAATAGCCCCCGGTTCATATTTAAAATCTTCCACCAATGTACCATTTTGCCAAGCTGAGTTTGTAATGTAACCATCTTTTCCACCACGTCCGCAGCGATAATCCGTTCTTAACAAGCCTTTAGAATCAATCCAAGTCTTGGCATGTTCAGCTTCACCCCAAGTATTATCATGCATAATAGCATCTTTAACTTCAACTTTACCTGTTTTTGCATCTTTTACTAAAACTGGTGCAACATCTGCGATATACATTGCATGACCACCATGATCATTATGATATACAGACGTTCCGCTTATACCTGAGTGTGGACCTTTCTTAATTTTTTCAGCTGCAGCTTCAACACTTTCTTCTGCATAGAAAGGTTTACCTGTCATTTGTTCTAAGATACGTATTTCTTGAGGAGTACAAAGTCCAGAAGAACCTTCTTTACTTACCCAGAAAGAACCTTTTTCTTTACCAACTTGTTTTGCGAGTTCATTAAGAGGTTGTTCAAGTTCTTTTTGTTTTGCTTTTGTATCTCTTGAAACTTCAGAATACATTTTGTTTATATTTTTTCCAACCTTATCTAAGGCCGATTTTTCACCATCAGTCATATCGTATAAGTTTGGTATATCAACTTTATCACCTTTAACTTCTGCTTTTTCAACAACAGCAGCATATTTTGCGATTTTATTGTATTTATCTTGCAAACTTCTTAGAATATCTTCAGATACAACTTTACCTTCATTTTCATATTTTTTCATAACATCAGCTTTTGTTGCATCTTTACCAAGACCGTACTTTTGAGCTTCTTTACTCAATTCTTCCGGAATGTCTAACTTTTTATCTTGAGCAGTTCTATAAGCAGCTGCAGCCTCATATAAAGGTTTATACAATTTTGTCATTTTATTTTTTGGAGATTTTGGCATAATCTCTTTGTTCATTTCTTCTGTTGTTTCTGTTGATAGCTCATACATGTTGAAGATATTTGTCATTCTTGCATCTATATCTTCTTGTTTTACGTTAGGATTTTCTTTTTTTATGAAGTTAGCCATTTTTTGTTTTTTCATAACTTCTTCTTCATAGTCATGAAAATGCACATCATCCGATTGAGCTGTTGGAACATCACCCATCTTTAAGAAACGATTTACAACTTTGTTCATTTCTTCAGGTGTTTTATCAGGCATTAAAGCGCTTAATTCTTTATTTAAAGACGCATTGGCTTTAACAACCGTTTGAGCATTAAACCTTGCATTTTGTTTTTGTTCAACAGCTTGCTTTTCACGTTTTTCAATACCTTTTTTAGCAGAAGAAACAAATTCTTCAGCTTTTTCTAACGCTCTTAAATGATTTTGATGTGGCACAAGTTTTGGATCATCAAAATCTCTCATATAATGACCATCATGAAATGTATCAAAGAATTGCTTGTCAAATGCTGAGAAGTGAGTTGATTGAACATCTCCTCTTCCTGAATTTCCTGCAATATTCATCCATTGCAATGCAGAAGCATCAAGAATTCTGTAACCTTTATCATCAGCATAATCAAAATCAACATCTGTTTTTTGAACAGATATTTTTGAACCTGTACCCAATTTTGTAGGGTCATAAACTTTCATTTCAGGTTTGTTATTTAGTTCTTCCATAATCATTGTGACATATTTGTCTTTGTATTCATAAGCCATAACTTTTCTGGAAGTTGAAATAGCTGCACACATACCGTGGTGTCTTTGGTTAGTTGTTTTAATAATCGGTTTATCAGATTCTGCTGTTTTTACAACAAGGTCATTCAACAATTCGCCTAAGACTTGAGGTTTTTTATCTTTTAATTGAGCTTTTATTTTGTATTCAGGACTCATTAATTTATTCAATTTTTCTAAGCAAGATTTTTTCTCTTTTGTAGTAATTTCTGAAGAAATTACAAAGTAATCAAGATTTTTTGCAATATTTTTTACAGCATCATTTTTAGAATCATGGATAGCCTGAGGCAAGCCTTTAGTTTTTAAAAGATTGTCACGTAATGCCATAACGGATTTTTCATCTTCCGACATTTCTTTTTTATCAATAAATGTAGCTTTGAATTGTTCTTGAAGTGCTGCTTTATTTGGAGAATCTGTATTTGCAAGAGCTCTTTCAGTTGCTTGTTGCAATTTACCTCTCCAATCATTATTAGTTTTTTTGCCTTCCAATTCA
>CAMOCH010000066.1 GCA_946610655.1 uncultured Clostridia bacterium | reverse complement strand
AAATAGAGGAAAAATATGATTAAAAAAATTTTTGCTTTGGCAGTTGCGTGTGTTTTAGGAAGTCAATCAGTTATGGCTGGTGGGTTTTCTTTAAGTGAATATTCTACAACTACTTTTGGTCGTGCATTTGCAGGTCAAGGTATAAGTGGAGATGATTATTCAGCAATTATTTCTAACCCTGCTGGTATGGTTTTGATGAATGATGGTGTTCAAATGGGGGTTAGTTTAGTTGATATTTATGCAAATATAAAAAATAATAAAGGTAATGATGAAGAAAGTCTTAATATCTTTTCACCAGTTCCTTCTTTCTTTGCACAAACAAGTGTAAATGATAAGATAAAAGTTGGTGCTGCTTTCTATACTCCATACGGAATTGGAACAGATTATAAAAAAGGTTGGTGGGGTCGTGATGAGGCTTTGTTCTCTGAAATTGTTGTGTATGACTTTACTTTGTCTGGGGCTTATGAATTATCAAAGAAGTTAAGTTTGGGTGCTTCTGTTTCTACTCAATATGCTACTGCAAAATTGACTAATGATTTGAATAAATCAAGAGTGGCTCCTAATACATATATGCCAATAGCTCAGGACCATGCTCTTAATTCTGAGATAGAAGGAGATAATGGTGATGATTTGACTTTTGCTTATACTTTGGGTTTAATGTATAAGGTTAATGAAAATAATAGATACGGTATTTCCTATCGTTCAAAATCAAAGTATGATTTAACAGGAACTCATACTTTGACTGCAAATGAAAATATTACAGGACAATATATAAATACTATTTTGGGTCCTTCTATTCCACAAGGATATTCAAAACATGGTGATGCTCATGCAAGTATTACACTTCCAGAAAATGTGATGTTGTCTTCTTATCATAAAATTGATGACAGACTTGCACTTTCTGCTACTGCAAAGTGGACAAGATGGAGTAGATTTAAAGAACTTAATATTTTCTCAAATACAATGGGAACAGATTCACTTGTAAGTTCAACAAAAGAAAATTGGCGTGATACATGGGCTTTCTCTGTTGGTGCTGATTATGACTATAATAAGGATTGGACTTTTAGGGCTGGTATGTCTGTTGAAAAGACACCTATTCCAAATGACGCACACAGAACTGCTCGTATTCCTGATGATAACAGAATTATTTCTGCTTTGGGTGCAAGTTATAAGTTCAATAATGGTAAGTTTGATTTGGGTTATGCTCATATCTTTATTGATGGTGGTGATGCAAAATATTCTGAAAAAGATCCAGGAACTTTTGATACAACATACGATTTGCATATCAATATGTTTAGTGCTGCTGTGCAATATTACTTCTAAATTATGCCTTTTCATTTATGTGGCCAAAACCTCTTTGAAAGAAATTTTGAAGAGGTTTTTTCTTGCTTATTTATTATTTGTTTTATATAGTAAAAGTGGTTTTTAATAAAAACAAAGGAGAATAAAATGGCTAATAAAACAGTGAAATCAGGTGAAGAATATAAAGTTTTAAAACAAACTTCTAAGATTAAAAAAATTGCAAATCTTTTTTCAATAGTGTGGGTTGTTGGTGTGGTTGTGCCTGCGGTATATTTTATGTTTAATTATTCCGAAGCAATTAGAAATTGGGCTTTGGTAAAGGGAATTGATGTTGCAAATAATGCGATGATTTCTCAGTATGATGACCTTACAAAAAGTTTGGTAAAAAATGTAGATGTTTCAAAATATACTTCTAAAATTGATGTGCCAGAAGTTAAACTTGATAGTGTAGCAACAAAAACAGAAAAAGTTTCAAAGACTGCTAATGTCCTTTCTAAATTCGGCGTAAAGGGCGCAGATAAGGTGGCTGATAGTTCTGCTGTGCTTCAAAAACAAGTAGATAAAATCAATTCTGAGATAAAAGAAAAGACAAATAAATTTACAAAGAAAATTGAATCTGATTTGAATACTGCTTTGAAAAAAGAACTTCAAGAATTTGGAAAAAAGCAGATGCAAAAACAACTTAAACTTAGTGATGCAAATTATAAAAATTTAGTTGCAGAGCGTTATGGTTTTATGACAGAAAGTGAAAGAAAAATTTCTGCTTCTATCTATAATGAATTTGCGAAAAATAAAACTCCTATGATTTCAAGTGTGATTAAAACTATTAACAAATATTTCATTTGGTTTGAACTTTTGTTTGCTTTGTTAATTGTTGTTGTAGGATTTATTCCTGTAATAGTGGTTCGCAAAATTGCAAAAATGTTTACCGATAATTTCACAAAGTGCCCATATTGTGGAAAGGTGTTTTTATCAAAGAAAGCAAAATTAAATATTCTTGCAAAATTCAAGTTTTGGTAGGAGATAATTTTAGGTAAAAAAATACCCCAGTCAAAAGGCTGGGGATTTTTTTCATTTTGTATATTAATTCTTTTTGACCTGATAAAGTAGCATAAGCCTTTCCTGTGAATTTTGTAGTTGCATTAGGTGTCATTTGTTTACTATCATTTTCTGTAAATATTATATCGTAATTAGCATTTGTTTCTGACAATAGATTTCCTGATGCATCTTTTGTTTGTTGAGCATCTTTCCAATATCCGAAATCAGCATATGACAAACCTACTGATTTTCCCCCTAATGTTATTTGATAAATATCATTTGTGGAAGAATTATTTCCAATTTGTTCATTAGCAACTTTTGTTGCAACAACTTCATTTTTTGAGTTTGTAGTGAAATCTTCAGCTGCAAAATTTACACCTGAATTTTGTATAGCAGCAAGACTATTTATTGTATTAATAGAATTACTATCCACAAGAGTTGTTGTAGAAGTATCTGTTGGCATAGTTGTATCAACAGATGAACCACCACCACAAGCTGTAAGAGAAGTTAATAATAAACTAGAAATTAATATTTTTTTCATTTTTATTCTCCTTTAATAAAAAAAATTAAACCACTCATATCAAAGAGTGGTTGGGGTCCGAAAATGTCACTAATACTATACTAAAATGACCGCCAGCATAAGCTAGCACCCCAACCATGCAGTTGGGTGTATAGTATTAATAGAAACGAGTTTTCGGGCTCGCATACCCTCTCGGATACTAAACTCTATTGATAAAACAGGTTTTACCAACAAAATCTTTTTTCATTCTAATATAGAAAATTTTTAAAGTCAAACATTAATGGGAAAAATCGTATATAACTTAATATATTGCAGAAATAAAAAAATCCTTCCACTATGGGAAGGACTTGAATTTTGGTGCGAGCGAGAAGGAGTCGCAGACGAACGAGGGCTTTGCCCGAGGACACTTGAACTTCAAACGGAGTTTGAACTTGCTGAGGCAAAAAAATCCTTCCACTATGGGAAGGACTTGAATTTTGGTGCGAGCGAGAAGACTTGAACTTCCAAGGGAATATCCCACAGCGACCTCAACACTGCGCGTCTACCAATTTCGCCACGCTCGCAAAAGTGCAATTATTATAAATTAGTTTTTTTGATTTTGCAAGTGTTTCCGTAAAAA
>CAMOCH010000065.1 GCA_946610655.1 uncultured Clostridia bacterium | reverse complement strand
AAACATTGCCATCAATAATCGGCAAAACTCCACCTATATGAATTGTAGGATTTTTGTTTGCATAAAGAAAAATCGTTGCTATCATGCCTGTGGTTGTGGTTTTTCCATGAGTGCCAGCAACTGATATAACTTTTGTATAATCACTTGCAATCATTCCAAGCAGTTCAGCCCGTGATATCACCTTTATATTCTGTTTTTTTGCTTCAATAAGTTCTTCATTATCTTTTTGTATTGCGGCAGTATAAACAACCAAATCTTGGCCTGTAATATTGTTTTTACTGTGCCCATAATGAACAGTAATACCCATGTTCTCTAAATTTTGAGTTATTTGAGAGTAATGAATATCACTGCCCTCAACAACATGTCCATTTTTATGCAATATTTTTGCAAGTGCACTATTAGAAATTCCACCAATTCCAATAAAATAAATCTTCATACTTTATTAATATTTAAAAATTATTTTTTATGTGAAAATTCCACGCATATTTTTTGCAAATTTTATCATACTAAATGTAAGAAAAGGAGAAAAATATGGTTATAGCAAATATTATTGCGCTAGTGATAGCAATTCTTGGATGCATCAACTGGTTTTGTGTTGGCGTGTTTAGTTTTAACATTCTAACATGGGCTTTTGGTGTTGGTGTGTTTACAAGAATTTTATATGCACTTGTTGGACTTGCCGGAATTTGGCTACTAATTCAGCTTATCATAAGACGTATGAAACTTTTTGGCTCATACAAAAAACAAGAATAAGCAATAAAAAAACACCTGAAATTCAGGTGTTATTTTTTTTCTTAAACAATTGCATAAATTTGAGATAAAATTAAAAATGCTATGCTCATAACCAAGATAATAACTGCATCAATTGCAATAAGTTTTTTAAGTTTACCTTGAAGCGATGAACCTTTGTTACGGTTATAAAATGTGTCTGCTTGACCAGTGATACCTGTAACACCATTGCTTTCACCTTTTTGTGCAACAACTGCAATAATCATAAGTATTGCACAAAGTGTGATGATGCACGCAATAACAATTTCAATAATTGGGAAACTTTTTGCAACCCATTCTGGAACTTCTCTATTTGTGTTTGCTAAGATAAATAAATTAGTGAAATCTTTCATATTTCCTCCTAAACTAGCGTGAATTATAACATAAAATATTTATTCAATCAAGTTATTTTTATTATTTTCTTCCTGAGATAAACAATATTATAAGTGCCACAATTGCAATAATTAAAATTACTAATAATAAAATGTGCATAAACCTTGGTTTATCATCCTTCATCTTATTTGTAAACTTATTCATTGCAAAAGCATCTAAAACAAGCATGCCAACAAGGACAACAAAAAGTGAAACATACAAAATTGTCAATCTTTTTTCTTGTGTTGTTTGCTCTAACAAAAAATTTGAAATTGATAGTAAAATATTCATATTTTTCCTCTGTTACATATTAACATGACGCAAGTTTTTTGTCAACACTAAAAAAGTGGCTTACCTGTCATATCTTCAGGAATTTTTTCTCCCAAAAGTTTTAAGTATGTTGGGGCAATATCTGCAATTGAACCAAATAAATCTTTTTTGCCGTTTTTAAATCTTTCTCCAACCAAAATAACTGGCACCAAATTGATTGTGTGTGATGTGTGTGGAGTTCCATCTTCATATTCCATAATATCTGCATTTCCATGGTCTGCAGTTATGATGCATTCTCCACCAACATTCTTTAAATGTTTGTAAATATCTTCAATGCAATCGTTCACAACTTGTATTGCAATTGTTGCCGCAGCCTTATCTCCAGAATGTCCAACCATATCTCCGTTTGCAAAATTTAATATAATGCAATCATATTGCTTGCCATCAATTGCATCTGTAACAATTTTGGTAATTTCTTTTGCACTCATTTCTGGTTTTGCACTATACAATTTCATTTTTTCACTTGCAACAAGTTTTCTATCCTCATTTTCAAAAGGTTCATTTCTTCCTGCATTAAACGCAAATGTAATATATGCATATTTTTCTGTTTCGGCAACTTTAAGTTGCTTATAACCTCTTTTTGAAAGCACTTCAGAAAGCAAATTTTTGTGTTTGATTGTTGGATATGCAACCAAAACACCTTTTAAGTTTTCATCATATTCAGTCATACACACCAAAGTTAGGTTTAGTTTTTTTGCGTAATCAAGTGTACAACTATCACTTAAAACATACGCAAGTTGACGCTCTCTATCTGCACGATAGTTGTATATAATAACACTATCACCTTTTTCAATTGTAGCAATAGGCTTACCATCTTTTGTTTTAATAATTGGAGAAATAAATTCATCAGTTTCACCAGCAGCGTAAGCTTCTTCGATAGATCTTCTAAGATCGGTTGATTTCTTGCCCTCTCCATTAACCATCATGTTATATGCTTTTTCAACTCTATCCCAGTTTTTATCACGGTCAAGAGCATAAAATCTTCCAACAACGCTAACAATTTCTCCACAACCAAACTTATCAATTTGTGCTTGAATTTGGTCATAATATTTTAGTGCACTCTTTTGAGGAGTGTCTCTTCCATCAGTGAAATAATGAATATAAACCTTTTTTAGATTATGCTTACTACAAAGTTCAATAAGTTTCAAAAGGTGGTCGATATGCCCATGCACACCACCATCTGTTGGAATACCAAGCAAATGCAAAGCTTTATTGTT
Source organism: uncultured Clostridia bacterium (assembly GCA_946610655.1). Taxonomy (GTDB): domain Bacteria; phylum Bacillota; class Clostridia; order Christensenellales; family UBA1242; genus RGIG4790. Next base: position 801 of record CAMOCH010000065.1, on the reverse strand, counting down.
ATTTTTTGCATTTTCAATAGCTTTGTTAATAGCAGGATTTTTAAAAAATTCTCCACTTTTTATATCTCTATTAATTCTAACAAGTGGTTGATAAACAACCCTTCCTGTTCCAATTGTTAAATGTCCAACATCACTTGTTCCGGTTTGTCCCATAGGAAGGCCAACGTATTCTTCACTGGCGTTAAGTTTGCCGCAAGTGTATGTTTTCTTTAGGTATTCAAGAAATTCTGTATTTTCTTTTTTTATTGCGCTTCTTTCGTCATCAAGAGGAATACCAAATCCGTCCATAATAACCAAAACTTTAACATTATCTGCTTTCATTATTTTTCTCCTATTAGTTAATTTGCGTTAAAAAATAGTAGCCGAAGCTACTATCATTGTTATTTATCTAGCAGCATTGAAACGCCTGGCAAGTTTGCTCCCTCAAAAAATTTAAGCGAAGCTCCACCACCAGTTGAAATGTGTGTTATTTGATCTTCAAAACCAAGCTCTCTAACTGCTGAAACACTATCTCCACCACCAACAATTGTAATACCAGTGTTATTTGCAACAGCTTTTGCAACAGCTCTTGTTCCTTTTTTATAGTTTTTAAATTCAAACACACCCATTGGTCCGTTCCAAACAATTGTTTTTGCCTTTTTAATTTCTTTAGCAAAAAGTTTTGCAGTTTTTGGACCAATATCCATTGCTTGATAATTATCTTTAATTTTAAATGCATTCATGCGCTTGCATGGAGCATCTTCTGTAAATTCTGTTGAAGCAATAACATCAACCGGCAAAACAACTTTAACATTAAGTTTA
>CAMOCH010000064.1 GCA_946610655.1 uncultured Clostridia bacterium | reverse complement strand
TTTGTTTTGTGTGAGGTTGAGTAAACATTTTCATGACCTAATTATAAACAATTTTAAGCAAAAAAAGCAATAAAAAAAACTGCATATCTTAGAGATGATTTGCAGTTAAATAAAAAAACGGATATGAAACAAAAATTGAATGACTATAAACTATCTACTAAAGATAAAAAGTCAGTTGAAAGTCTAATAAAAAAAAGACGTCCACTAGGCGGTAGTCATTAGCTATCACGGGTTCGTCTATACAAGTATATTATCATAAAACAACAACAAAGACAATAGTAAAAATAATAAATAATAGGCAAAAAAAAAGAATTACAATTCCGGCCTTTCGCCTATGCCTTGTTAACAAGGTCAATGTAATTCTATAGATATTGTATTCTATCTGAATGAAAATGTCAATAGTAAAAATAAAAAAAAAGGAAACAAAGGTTATGAATAAAATGAAAGAATATATTAATTTTTTTAAAAACGAATTAAAAGACTATAAAGTTGCATGTTTAGAAACAGTCAATAATAATATTAATTTACACATTTTACACATTAAACTTGGATAAAAGAATATAGAAATCAAGGAACTTAAATTTAAAATCGTAGAAAGGCAATAAAAAAACTGCCTTTTTGGCAGTTTTTATTCTTCTGCAACAATATCTGCATCTGCAGACCATTTTTCCAAACTTGCAATACCTTTTTTGCAGGCATCTTTGCTTGCATAACCATCTTCGCTTATGCAAATAAGTTCGCCGTTTCTTGCTCTAAGACGATAGCGGAATTTATCTGCTTTGTCTTTATAAATTTCATATTTAGGATTAGTTAGTGTTTCAAAGTTTTTAAGTGTTTGGTCTTCAATTTTTGTTCCTGCAAGTTTTTTCAAACTTTCAACACCAGCTTTAAGTGAAGAAAGTGTTGTGTAGCCAGCTCCTCCACTAACTGCAATGGTTTCTTTATTGTTTGCTTTTAGTCTAAAATTATAATAACCTTTTTCGGTTTTGTAATAAACAAATTGTCCTTTTGCCATAACTTTTCCTCCGTGTATTAATAAAATAATTATATCACAAAAAACAAATTTTGACAATATTTTTAACCAGAGACTGGCAAAAAACAGCAATAAAAATAAAAACTTATGGCATTTGGTTTAAAAATTTTAAAAAAACACTTGAAGAACCAATATGTCGTGTGTTATAATCATTTCACTTGGAGAGATACTCAAGAGGCCGAAGAGGGCACCCTGCTAAGGTGTTAGTACGAGCAATCGTAGCGCGGGTTCAAATCCCGCTCTCTCCGCCAAAGGCGAACTGTACACACACTCGTGAAAATGAGAAAGGTGTACAGTTTTTCTTTTTACACGAATGTTTCGGTATATTATTCCATTTGACAAACCCAAGGTTGATAATGCTGGTTGGCAAAATTGTAAAACTCAAAAACGAGATAACCATGGAATTGGATTAAATAAAAAATGACCTAGCGATTAGCTAAGTCATTTTTCTTTTATGCTTTTTATTTTTTCAAGCCGTTCTTTTCAGCAAGTATAGCTATAAGTTGTTTTGCATAATTGAGTCTTCTTGCATTTTTAATTCTATACAAGCAAGGTGTGCTTGCAAATTTCTTTATTTCAACTTTTTCAACTTTGTATTTGCTATTAAGACTTTCATCTTCAAGTGCATAGTAAATGCACAACGTTTTGCCTTTTACTGCAAATCTCAAAAGGGTGTTTCTTCCAGCCATTACAGATTCAAAACCTTTTCCAATGTTAGCTCTTGTGCCTTCATAAGACAAAATTTCGTTTCTTAATTCGTTGTAATTAGCTTTCATTTCTTCACTCAAGTTGTTTAGTTTCTCTTCGTATGAACGAGCTTTTCTGCCACTACATTTGTCGTTATTTTCATCGTTTGGCTCATCATCAGTTGGCTCACCATTTTCAAGAGCTGCCAAAGCTTCTTCTTTTGTGTTATAGATTTTATTTTCTGGACGAGCAACTTTTCTTAATTTGCATGTAAGAACATTTCTACCTTTCTTATCAGCTTTCTTAAGTTTGTAAGCTCTTACAACTTTGCCATCTTCAATAATCCATTTGTTTTTCTTAAACATTGCAATCAAGTAGAGAATTGCAAGAATTATCAAACAAAGTCCCAAGAATCCAAAAATCACTGAACAACTTACTGTCACTTTGAAATCATGAACAAGTTTGATATATTTTCCTTCTGATCCTGTCAATGTTTCGACATTTACAATTTCTGTTTTTTCTTCTTCTGTCAAATCATTAAAATATTCTCTTGCATCGTCAATAAGTGCCTTACTTTCTTTTGTGCGTTTTACTTCGCCAATTTCTTCAATTTTTTGTGTAACAACTTCAATTTTTGCTGTGCTAAATGCTTGTTGCAATTCTTCAATTTGTGCTGCAATTTGTGCGCTTGTCACATTTGCTATGTTGATGAAATTGTTTTGAGAAACTGTTCTTTCTGCCATCATGTTTGCATCAATATCTGCATAATCTTCTGCAATCTTGCCATGATATTCATCAACTTTTTCAATAAGTGCCAAAAGTTCTGCTTTGTCAACTTGTGCAATTGTCACAGTAAAGTTCGCTTCATCAATTGCGTTGTAGTTATCATTTCCAAGTGCTTTGTAATAAACTGTGTAGGTTGTTGCAAAACGACCTTGTGGAATTGCTGAGTTATATTCTGTTGCAAATTCTTCTTCTGTATCTAGGTTTGTGTATGTAATTTTGTAAACAATATCTCCAGAATCATTGTATCTAAGTTCACCAGCAGTAATTAGTTCAAGGTCTTCATCATTATAAATAAGTCCTTCAACTGTTGCAGGAAGAGTTGCATACTCCGCATTTGTTTTTGAGATAACAACTGTTGCATTTCCACGATATGTTGTCCAACCTGTTTTTGTAACTTCAAAGTAAACTGTATATTCACCAACATTTTTATATGTTGGAGCTTCTGTAAGGTTATATGTTCCTTCATTTGTGCCATACATAACTGTTGCATCTGTTGGGTTTGTTGGAACAACTGAAATTGTGTGTGCAGTTCTGTCATATTCTGCTTCATAGCCATCAAACGCAACAACCATATTTTGTGTAAAGTAAGCATAAAGTGTTGGTGCACTATCTTTATCCCATGCTTTGCAACCATGACCAGCATTGTCTACATATTTATTTCCCGCACCATTTTCTTGGTCATAGTATCCAGCAAATGTGTATCCATCAAGTGTTGGAATAGAAACATTTGGCAATACTTCATCATAAGTTGCTGTAACTCCCGCATCTCCACCTTGACCTTCACCATTGTCAAATGCTAAATCATAAGTTTTTGCTGTCCAGTTTGCTGTGACAGTGAAATCACCATAAATGTTTGCATTGATTGTAAGTGTTGTTTTATTACTAATGGAAACACCACTCTTTGTGGTTGTCCAACCAGCAAATGTATATCCAACTCTTGTTGGAGTTGCAAGTGTTAAGTTTTGTGATGTTGCAGTGTTAGAATTATTATTTGTTTTATATGTAACACTTGCAGGACTAACTTCACCGTCGTTTGCATTATATGTTATTGTATATTGATTTGCTGTCCAGTTTGCTGTGACAGTAAAATCACCATAAGTGTTTGCATTGATTGTAAGTGCAGTTTTATTACTAATTGAAACACCACTCTTTGTGGTTGTCCAACCAGCAAATGTATAGCCGGCTCTAGTAGGTGTTGCAAGTGTTATGTTTTGTGCTGTTGCAGTATTAGAATTATTGTTTGTTTTGTATGTAACACTTGCAGGACTAACAGTTCCATTATTTGCATTATATGTTATTGTATATTGATTTACTGTCCAGTTTGCTGTGTAGGTTCTGTTTCCAATAGAACCTTTTGCAACACTAACATTTTTGTTTGTGTCACCACTTAAACCGGTTCCACTCCAACCTTTAAATGTATAACCATCTCTTGTTGGATTTGAAATTGTAA
>CAMOCH010000063.1 GCA_946610655.1 uncultured Clostridia bacterium | reverse complement strand
CTGCAACAAACAAAAGTGCTTCTAAAATGTTTTCTAAATTTTCCATAATTACTCTCTTACTCTTGTTTTTCTTCTTTTTTAAATATATCTATATCACCATATGTTGAACTTTGAGTTGCTGTTATTAATTGATTTTTAAGAAGTTCAAGAAGTGCTAAAAATGTGTTGATTATTTCACTTTTTGAATAGTCTTCTTCAAATAATTCACTAAATTTAAAGTGCTTTTTTGTTATTAAGTCATCTTTAATTTGTGCTATTTTTTGAGCGACTGTAAATCTGTCTTTTACAATTTTTCTTTCTGTTATTTCTTGAGCTTTTATTGTTTGTTTTTGAAGCATTTTATAAAAAGCTTCTGTCAATAGTTTTAAATCTAGGTGTTCAGGAAGTTCATAGCGATATTGTCCAGCACTGTCATCAGGCGCTTTATACATTCTGTCAACATCTTCAATTTCTTTAAGCTTTTCACTTGCTTCTTTAAAGAGTTTATACTCTTCAATTTGTCTTATTAATCTTTGTTCTGGGTCTTCTTCATCTTGCTCTTCAACTTGAGGTTTTGGAAGCAATTTTTTAGATTTAATTTCAAGAAGTGTTGCAGCCATTGAAATAAATTCCGAAGCTTTATCCACATCAATATTGTCAATGTCTTCCATATATACCATATACTGCTCAGTTATTTTTGAAACAAATATATCTTTTATATCAATTTTGGCAACCTTAATTAAATGAAGAAGCAAATCAAGTGGTCCATCAAAATTATCTAATTTAAATTTGTATGCATCATTTTCTTCTGCATTTTCCAAAATTTGCTCACTAACAGAATCAAGTTTTATTCCATAAAACAAGTTATCTTTTTGCTCTCTATTATCAACTATCTCTTTATTTTCTTCCATCTCATCACCTTACAAATAGTGCAAAAAATTTATTAAACAAGGTTTCTAAACCATTCATCACTCTATATGCTGTATTTGAAAAATAAAAATCGTAATAGTGAATGACAATTATAAAAATTAAAAGTATTATAAACGAATATCTTTTAAGCATCTCAACAGTCTTATTTCCTGGTTTTGAAAAAGTTTCAACAACTCTAAAACCATCAAGTGGATATATTGGCAATATGTTAAAGAAAAATAACATAAAGTTTATTTGCACTGAAAAAATTAAAAAGTAATTAAGAGCCAAACCATATGCTCCCCAATTTGCAACATAATTTGGAACAAAAGTGTTAAGAGCACTGTAAATGGCAATAAAAATTATTCCCATTATTAAGTTAGCAGTTATTCCTGCAATAGCAACAAGAAATCCACTCTTTTTTTGATTTTTAAAGTTTCTATAATCAACAGGCACTGGCTTTGCCCAGCCAAAACCAAAAATGTATAGACATACAAAACCAAAGATATCAAAGTGAGCAAAAGCAGCCGGGGTCATTCTTCCCATCACTTTGGCAGTTGGATCACCCTGTTTATATGCCACAAAAGCATGTGCCCACTCATGGATAGGAAGAGCCACACAAAGTGCAGAAATTTCCATAAGTATCATAATAAAGTATTTTAAATTTTCAGACATATTTTCTCACTTATAATAATCTCTTCTATATTATAATTATATTCTTTAGAAGTGTCAAATAATTTCGTTTTAAAAAAATATGGGATAAGCCCATATTTATTTTTTAAAAGTTATTAAATATTTTGTTTATTATCTCTCCAAACTTAATTGCTTCAATATTTATGTTTGAAACAAGGTTTATTTCTTTAACCACAATGTTATTCTCATTTAAAACAAGTAATTTACCAACCGAGTGACCCCTTGTTATAGGCGCTTCAACTTTTTCAGGCAAAATTACTTTTGTTGTTAAATTTAATTTTTCGCTTTTGTTTTCAATCACATAATAATCTTCTTCTGGGTAAAGATTAATTTCTTTGGTGAGTGCATTTGTAACTTTGATTGACGCAACGGGCATTTCTTTGAGCACCACTGATTTTGTTTGATAGTTGGCAAAACCATAATTAAACATTTTTGACATTTCTGCAAATCTTGTTTTGCTATCCTCTGCTCCAATAACTGAACCAACCAAAGTTGTGTTACCTCTTGTGGCAGATGCTGTTAAGCAATATTTTGCTTCACTGGTGTGTCCAGTTTTTCCACCAGTGCAACCTTCATATGTTTTAATTAATCTATTTGTGTTAACAAGACCAGTTTTTCTACCACTTGGGTGAATAAAATCTTCCATCCAGATTTTTGAATATTCTTTATACAATTTATTCTCGCAAACTGTTAAATAAATTTCAACAATATCTTTGGCCGTTGAATAATGATTTGAACTTGGAAGACCTGTGCTATTTTCGAAATTGGTATTAACTAAATTTAATGATTTTGCAAAAGCATTCATTTTGCCAGCAAACAATTTTTCATCACCAGAAATTTTTTCAGCCAGTGCAACACAACTATCGTTTGCCGAAACAACAACTATTGTTTTTATTAAGTCCTTAACTTTATATTTTGAATGTGCATCTAAAAATGCTGATGACCCTTCTGTGTCTGCAGCGTTTTGACTTACTGTTACAAATTCTTCTTCATCCAAATTACCCTTGTTTATCTCATCAAAAATAACTGCCAGGGTTGCAAGTTTTGTCATACTTGCAATTGGCAATTTTTGATTTTCATTTTTGCAAATAATTGGCATTTTTGTTCTGTAGTCAATCATATAAGCAGATTTGGCTTCCACGTCAAATTCATCAGCAGTTGCAAAAGAATAATTTGCTATTTTAACTATTCCAGCAGAAAAATAACATAATGACAATATAAAAATTGCAATAAAACTAAATATTTTCTTCATAAAATATCTCCATTGATGTTATTTTCTGCAATTTTACACAAATTATGTGTTAAATTTAATAATTTATTATATAAATTCCTTTTAAAATTAATGGCAAAATTAAATATATTAAAACCATGAAAATAATTAATAATATGATTATAATTAGTATAAGTATCCAAAAGTCTGAATCAAATGAAGCTGAAAATTTTTGTCCAAATTGATGCTCTTTGATTGCTCTTTCTCGGCAAACTGATATGTAAAAAATAATTAGTGCAAATAATAATATATTTGCTGGAACAATAAATAACACTATGCTAGTTATTCCCAAAAATGTATAGTTTACCCCAATAGCCGAAATTGTTAAAACCAGCACACATGATTGATAAATTATATATAAGTAAGACAAAAAACTTGTGAAGTAATTTAAGCAAAATATAAAAATTATAATTAGCCCAATTAAAACGTTTAAGAGATTTTCTATAAATATCGTAAAGCATTTTGCTGTGCCATTTATATATGAAACTATATTTTGGTTTGAGAGTTTTAATAAACCAATCACAGGTAAATCACCAAACGAAAATACAACTCCAAAAACAATGCCAACAACCAAACATACAACTAAAATAATTAATTGTTTTTTGTTTCTATTAAAATGCTCGTTAACTATATATTTTAAATTTGTAAAAGTATTCATTTGTATAATTATATTCTATATATCGCCAAATATTGACTTTTGTTACGAAACCATCCACTCAGCATATATTCCATAGCCTTTGGTTGGGTCACTTACAAAAACATGTGTTACAGCACCCACAAGCATTCCATTTTGAATAATCGGGCTGCCACTCATTCCCTGCACAATACCACCTGTTTTATTAATCAATTCTTCATCAGTAATCCTAATAACCATACTTTTTGTTGACAGACTGTTTTGTTTTGTTGTTTTTATTATTTCTATCGAATATTCTTTTGCTTCTGTTCCTTCAATAGCACACAGTATGCTGGCCCGTCCTGTTTTGACTTGATTTTTGCGAGCTACAGGCAACTTTAGTTTTAAATTTTGTTTAAGTTCATCTTCTGCAACTCCAAAAACGCCAGCATCTGTGTTTTTATCAACTCTGCCAATTTGTGCACCATTTCTTAAAAATAATCCTTTTAATTCACCAGCAGAACCTCGTTTACTTGTTTCCA
>CAMOCH010000062.1 GCA_946610655.1 uncultured Clostridia bacterium | reverse complement strand
AGATAGAATTGGTGACATGCTAGAAAGTTCATCTGCAATTGCAAATCTTGATTGCTTGTTGTCTCTTGCTGTTGTTGCAGCAAAAAACAATTATGTTAAACCAGTTATTAACGAAAATGTTAATCACATTAAAATTGTTGCTGGACGTCATCCTGTTGTTGAAGTGATGAGTAAAGCAGACTTCGTTCCAAACGATTGTGATATTGACGAAGAGAATAACACAATGCTCATAACTGGTCCAAATATGGCAGGTAAAAGCACATTTATGCGTCAAGTAGCAATAATAACATTAATGGCTCACATAGGCAGCTTTGTGCCTGCACAAAGTGCAGAAATTTGCATTGTAGATAGAATATTTACTCGTGTGGGGGCAACTGACGAACTTGCTTTTGGTCAAAGCACATTTATGGTTGAAATGAACGAAGTTGCAAACATCCTTTCTAACGCAACAAACAAGAGTTTGATTCTTCTTGATGAAGTTGGAAGAGGCACAAGTACATATGACGGGCTTAGTATTGCGTGGGCAATCCTTGAATACATTTCTAAGCATATAAAAGCAAAAACAATGTTCTCAACTCATTACCATGAATTAACAAGTTTGGAAGGGGAACTTGAAGGCGTTAAAAACTATAAAGTTATGGTTAAAGAATTTGGTGGAGACGTTATGTTCCTTCATAAAATTGGAAGAGGTAGCGCAAACCGAAGCTTTGGCATTGAGGTTGCAAAACTTGCAGGGCTTCCTGAAGAACTTCTTGTTAGAGCAAAGCAAATTTTGGAATATCAAGAGTCTAATAAAAATGATACAATAATTACCGAAACTGGCAAAATTGTTGAAAATATCAAACCGAATGAAAGAGAAGTTCTTAATATATTAAAGGAACTTGACATAAACAACATACCACCAATTGTTGCGTTTACAACTCTTGCTGATTTGATTGAAAAAATAAAAAAATAGAGGGAGAAAACCATGGCAAAAATTAATTTACTCGATAGTTCAATTTATAATTTAATTGCGGCAGGTGAAGTGGTTGAAAGACCTGCAAGCGTTGTTAAGGAACTTGTTGAAAATAGTATTGACGCTGGTGCAAAAAATATCAAAATTGAAATTATTGATGGTGGAATTAAACAAATTAAAGTTTCTGATGATGGAATGGGTATTGAAAAAGAATATTTAAAAAATGCTTTTATGCCTCATGCAACATCAAAAATTGAAAAAGCAGAAGATTTAAACAATATTTTAACACTTGGATTCCGTGGTGAAGCTCTTGCAAGTATTGCTGCTATATCAAATGTTAAAATGATTTCTAAGGTTAATAGTGAAGAACTTGGAAATCAAATCACATTGTCTGCAGGTAAAATTTTAAGCCAATCAGAAGTTGGTGCAAGCAATGGAACAACAATAATTGTTGAAGATATTTTCTTTAATGTTCCAGCCAGAGCAAAATTTTTGAAAAAAGCAAAAAGTGAAGAGCAAGAAATTACAAATATGGTTGAAAGATTTGTGCTTGCAAATCCTAAACTTAACATATCTTATTTTGCAGATGGAAAACAAATTTTTTCAAGCGAAGGCAGCACTTTAAAAGATGCAATTTACTGCGTTTATGGAAAAGAAGCTGTTAATGAATTGTTAGAAGTCTCTGGTGAAACAGAGGGTATGAAATTGTTTGGGTATATTGGAAGACCAAGTTTTAGTAAACCAAATAGAACATATCAAACAATAGTGCTTAATGGAAGATATATTCAAAACACAACAATAGCGACAGCCATAACAAATGCATATGGTGAAATGCTCATGAAGCGTAGATATCCATTTTTTGTTGTAAATATTGAAATTGATCCAAGCACAGTTGATGTTAATGTTCATCCAAACAAACTTGATGTCCGTTTTGAAAATAGTGGAAAGATTTTTTCGTTTGTTTATGACAAAGCATCAAGAGCTTTAAGTGAAATGGATTATATTTTAAAAGTTGACACAACCACTGGTGAAGTGTTGAATCAAAGTGTAAACATTGATGCGATTCAAACAAAAAATGATGATGAACAAATAATAAAACATAGTCCTCTTAATTATTACCCACAACAACAATCTAAGCAGATTGATAAAGCAAATGTAAACTTGAACCCATTTGCAGATTTAACAAACGTTGAAGAGAATAAAAAAGAAGAATTAACTGAAAAAATATTAGATAGTGCAATGACTCTTTCTGCAAGCAGTAGCGAAGCTGCAGACAATTTTGGTCTTGGCAGTAAACTTTTGGAGAAACTTGCAACTGACGCTAAAAAACAGAATACATATACTCAAAGTAGCATGCTAAATAGCGCACAAATGAATAATCTTAAAATTAAGATTGTTGGTAAGTTGTTTAACACATATATCTTGATTGAATATGGTGAAAATATGTATATGATAGATCAACACGCTGCTCATGAAAGAATATTGTATGAAAAATTTACAAGAGAATATAATAGTAGAACTCTTGCGATTCAGCCACTTATGTTTCCTTATATTTTAACAGTTAATCCAACAGAAGAACAAATGCTTGCTGATTCTCTTGATGAGATGAGAGAACTTGGTTTTGATATTGATGAATTTGGAGATAGAACCTTTAAAGTTTCAGCAATACCAATGCTTCTTGCTGATATCAATTTTAATGACTTTTTCTCTAGTTTTTTGTCAGATGTTAAAGGTATTCAAATCAAAAAGCAGTCAGATATTGTTAAAGAAAAATTAATGCAACACTCATGTAAGAGTGCAATTAAAGCAGGTAACGACCTTTCTCAATCAGAAATTGAACTTTTATTTGCAGAAATGAACAATGAAAAAATACCACTATTTTGCCCACATGGCAGACCAATAGCAGTAAGAATAACAAAAACTGAAATAGAGAAGTGGTTTAAAAGAATTGTATAAATTTATGTATAAAAAAACGGAACATTTTTGTTCCGTTTTTATTTTATTAATATTTTCTAAGAAGTCCCACAACAATTCCAAGAATTGAAACTTCACTAACAATAATTGGATCCATGTGGTCGTTTTCTGGTTGCAAGCGATAGTAACCATTTTCTTTATAAAATCTCTTAACTGTTGCACTGTCATCAACAAGGGCAACAACAATTTGACCATTGCTTGCAGTATTTTGTCTTTTAACAATAATTTTATCTTTGTTGTTAATGCCAATATTTATCATACTGTCACCTTTAACGTTTAAGATAAATAAATCTTCATTTTTATAATCAAACATGTTAGTAGGGAGTTCTAAGTAGTCTTCGATGTTTTGTTCAGCAAAAATTGGCTCACCAGCAGCAACTTGTCCAATAACTGGAACGCCATTAAGTTCTGGTGCGTTAACAAGTTCAATGGCGCGATTTTTGCCTTTTGCACGGCGAATTATTCCTTGTTCTTCACATTTTTGCAGATAATAGAATATAGTGGAAGTGCTAGCAAATTTCATTTTGTCGCACATTTCACGAACTGATGGAGTATAACCGTTTTGTTTTGTAAACTCAAAAATAAATTTAATTAATTCTTGTTGTTTTTCATCAAAATTTTTACTCATACTTTTTCACCCACCTTTAATATAATTTGATTGTAACATAAAAAAAAACAAAAATCAAACATTTGTTTCATATTTTTTTAAAATTTTTTGGAGATATTATGAATGAGATAAAAATTGCAGGCATTGTTACAAAAATTGATAAAAACATATTCAATAAAAAACAATTTGATGAAGATATTGCTTGGATACAAAATAAATATGGATTTTTTGCTGTTGGCGTTGATAAAATTTTGTGTAAATCAATTAATGTTGGAGATAACATATTGTTGTTTGGCGAACTTAAAAATAAGTGTATTAACAAAGACGATAAAAACGACAAAATATTGTATATTTCAGCAAATAGAATATATCAAAATGATAGAAATTTAGAAGTGGCAAAAATCAAAATTTCGCTTAAATTAAACAAAATAATATCAATTTTTGGGCAAACATCACTAATTTTTGCAGATTTTGAAGGTAAGACATTAAATCTTGAG
>CAMOCH010000061.1 GCA_946610655.1 uncultured Clostridia bacterium | reverse complement strand
AAAGAATTTTCCGTTTGAAAATCCATCATAGCTTACTTCACCTTTTCCAAGCACTCTATAAGAATTATTAACGCCATGTTCGCCAATAAGTGTGACTATGCTGTATGAACCAATATCAATAATTGTTGTTTGTTTTTTTGCCATAAATTCCTTCGTTAATTATATTTCATAATTAAGTATAATATTAATTAATAATACTTGTCAAACAAACAAAAGCGTTTTTATACAAAAAAAACGGACAATATTGTCCGTTTTAGTCGTTAATAGGATACTCATGTGAATCTGCAGCAGTTGTGTCGGCAACAACAATTTTCTTTGTTCCATCAACAATTGTTTCATACACAACAACAGTTGAATCATTTGAATAATCATATTGTGACAAGTTTGTATAGAACACTTTCCACAAATATGCAGATTTTTCTTTAAGTTTTGTTTTGCTGCTAAGAATTGTCGCAACAACAACATGGTCTCCTTCTTTTTTGTTAAAAGTCACCTCAATTCTTGTTCCATCACGAGCGTCATCTTCATAGTCTGTATAAAATCTAATTTTTGTGGCATCAGCAAGAACATCTTCCATAAGTGCATCTTTTTCTCCATATGCGTTATATGCACCATCAACAATACTAGTAATTTGTCTTTGAAGAGTTGAATCATCAATAAATTTGCCCAAATTTGAATTGTATTGTTTTCCGTTATCTATAACAGGAAGTTTGTATGTTTCAAGATTATCAACATATGCAAGAACTTTAAGCTCATTATCAATAACATAATATGCTCCAGAAATTGTTGTGCTAACAAGTGCAACAGGTTCTCTTTCTGTGTAGTAAACGGTTATTTTATTAGGAAATCTTCTTACAATTTTTTCAACTTTAACAAAAGGGTTCTTTGTTTCAATATTTTCAATATTCCTATCAAAATTCATCACAAGCAAATTGCCACCTTTTGTAAATTCGGCATCTTCTAAAATTTTATTTTGAACCGATTCAACAGTGGCTCCACCATAATACAAATGGCTTCTATTGATATCTTTAATAAGAGAAGTTCTTTCAATATTAATAACACTCAAAGTAAAAGCCATGGTAAAAACAAGCACTACTGCAAGTATTACGCCAAGAGTTATAGATAATGCAAGAATTCCCTTTTTCTTCATATTATGTCCTTTGTATATCTGCTCCAATATTACTTAGTTTTATATCAAGATTTTCATATCCACGGTCTATATATTCTGTATTCAAAATTTTAGATTTTCCTTTTGCTGCAAGTGCGGCAAGAACAAGCGCAGCACCACCTCTTAAATCTTGAGCTTCAACAATTGATGAATTTAAGCATTTTTCTTTGCCACAAATGATTGCAACATTATTAATAACTTTAATATTTGCACCCATTTTGACTAACCATGGAATTTGATTAAACCTGTTTTCAAACAAATTTTCTTCAACAGTATGCACTCCGTTTGTAACGCAAAGTAAACTTACCATTTGTGATTGCAAATCTGTTGGAAACCCTGGATAAGGCCCAGTTGAAATATTAATATTCCCCGAGCAACTATTATCCATAGTTATATATATATTATCACTATCTCCCTCAATTATGCAACCTAAATTTGATAAAATTGAAATTAAACTTTTATTATAATCTATATTTGCATTTTTTATGGTTAATTTACCTTTACACATTGCAACTGCAATCATGTATGTTCCTGCAATAATCCTATCTCCAATTGGTGTGTAGGTTGTTCCACCAAGTTTTTCAACACCCACAACAACTATTTTTTCTGTGCCTGCACCATATATTTTTGCTCCAAGTTTAGTCAAAAAATTACACAAATCAACTATCTCTGGTTCTTTTGCACAATTTTCAATTGTTGTAATTCTGTTTTTAAACAAAACTGAACACATTATCAAATTTTCGGTTGCCCCAACACTCGGCTTTCTTAAATAAATTTTACCACCACAAAAGCATTGAGCATCACACAAAATTTTATTATTTTCAATATGTGTTTTTATGCCAAGTTCTTCAAACCCCTGCAAATGAATATCAATTGGTCGCTTTCCAATTTTACAACCACCGGGCATATACGCAGTAACCTTTTTAAATTTTGAAAGGATTGGCCCCATCAAAAAAATTGAAGCTCTCAATTTTTGTGAAAGTTCTTCGGATATTTCTGTTTTATTGATTGTAATTGGGTCAATAATTAGTTTTTTATTTTTAAGCACAACGCTTGCACCTAAATCTTTCAATATATCACACATCACAATAACATCGGAAAAATTTGGAACATTGTTTATAATTACCTTATCACTTGCAAGCACGCTTGCTGCCATTATTGGAAGTAAGGCATTTTTTGATGTTTCAACCTCAACTTCTCCATTAATTTCATTTCCACCAACAATTTCGTAACACATAATAAACTCCTATAAATTATTATATGTTTTGATAATGTCGCAGGTGAAAATTTGCATAAAAAAAGCAGGCTTTTGCCTGCTTTACCTTTTCTAAACATTTTTGCTAAGAATATTTTTTCTTGCTTCGTTATATTCGTCTTCTGTAATAAGACCTTTGTCATACATGTTTTTAAGATTTTGAAGTTTATCTTCCAATGTTTCAGTTTTTTCAACTTTTTGTTGTGGTTGATTATTGCTTTGAATATATGGATTATTTGTCACTGTTCCATTAACTGGTTTTGCAAGCCAAGCAAATACTGTTGCCACAGCAAGAAGTATTGCTGGAAGTAAAAATACTATAACCCATGTAAACAACATTGTTGCACCTGCAGCCATAACAATTTGAATAAATATGTAAAGAAGCAATGATCCACTCATAAGTGTTGCAATAGTAAGCCAAATTGCACCAGTTCTTGCTTTTTTGAAGCACATTGCAGAGCCAACAATTCCAATAATGCCACCAATAAATGCCAACCAGCCAAGAACATTAACTATATTCAATGAACCAGTTGCAGAAGAATCAGCTGCAGCAGCAATAACTGTTCCTATATTTCCTACAATACCAGCCCAAAATCCCCAAAACAAGCTAAACAAACTTCCAATAAGCCCACAGATGAAACCTGTTAATGTTTTTCTTTTCATAAACTTACTCCTTAATATTATTATATTCAGAATAACATAAAAAAAATCAAAATGCAAACAAATAAACTATAATGCAAAATAATCAATTGACTAAAATTAAAAATTTGTGCTAATCTTAACTTACAAAGGAAACGGCACTATGATAGAAATTATTAATAAATTAAAAAAATACAACCCACTTTCAATTTTCACATATGGCTCATTTGCAACAAACACACAAAACCAAAATAGCGATGTTGAAATTGGTGTTATTTTTGATGAAGAAAATTTTATAAGCAATGAAAAACTTTTAAAAATAATAAACAATCCATACTACTCTGTTTTTTCTTTTAAAAAACATGAACTTGAAACATATTCAATAGACACACCATTTGATAAAAACATTTATATTGCATCACTCATTTTAGGCAATGCAAAAACAATCTATGGAGAAAAAATAATTGAAAAGCTAACTCCTCCAAAACTCACAAAACAAAACTTTTTAAACGACACATATTTCAACCTTGGATATGCACTAAGTGCATACCGAATTCACAAAGCAAAAAATATTGCTTTATCAAACGACCTACTATATAAATCAATATTCTACACAACACGAACACTTGTCTATATTAAAACAAAACAATTAATAAGTGGCTACAACAACATTTATAAAGAAGGCAAAAAACTTAAACTAGACAAAGAATACAACAGACTGTTAGATTTGGCATATACACTTAGAAATGATGTTGCAAAATACAATCAAAGTGTTGACGGCTCAAAATTTTTAAAAGATATAACCTACATAAACAAGTATGTGCTTGAAGTTATTAATAATTCTGACATATAAAAAATGAACCAATTTTGGTTCATTTTTTTATTCACTTACAGGCTCTGCACAATTTTGTTTCTGTTTTAAAAGTTTATAAACTTTATCAGCATTTGCTTTATTTTCAAGCAATATAATTTTTGCATAAAGT
>CAMOCH010000060.1 GCA_946610655.1 uncultured Clostridia bacterium | reverse complement strand
TCTTTTATTTTTTTATATATATTAATAGAAAAAATCTTGCTTTTTTTTAGTTTATATATTAAAATATCTTTTGTAACAAATTTTATTATAGGTGGATTATGGCAAATAAATTTTTAAACAAACTCAAAAAATCTGTAGTAAGCATTGTAATTGCTGTTGCTATGCTACTCTCATTTAGCTACTCATTTATTTTTTCAGTTGCAGCAGTAGCAAAAACTTCTAATGCTGTTTATTATGCAACAGAAACAAAGGACTACACTTTTAGTGCAGACACTTCAAACTTTAACAGCATGACAACAAATGCCGGTGATAGCAGCAAATACTCTATCAACCGTAGTGCAACACTTATCAACTTAACAACAACAAACAACTATTATCCTATTGCGAAATATAATGGTATAACAACTCTTTCTGACGACAGAACAGAAGAAATTAAAGAACTTGACACTGTTGATAACTATGCAGCACTTATTGCTACAAATGACTACTCTGTTACAAGAAAAGTTTATACAACAGACAAAGATAATAACTATATTTATGAAACCAACGGGGATAAAGCAATTATCTATGTTGGTGCATCTCAACAATCTGGAGAAACACAAGCAGATTATGAAACAAGAATTGGCGAACTTTCTGATGCGATTGACGAAATCAACTCAAAAATTGCTGCTGATTCTGATTTTGAATATAGACTTATTAGCATAGAAGAAAGAACTTCTGCAAGTTTCTATAACGATTATACACAAATTGGAACAGAAACAGATGAATATTCTTCTATCAATGAGCAAATTTCTGAGCTTGATTTGGCTGTTGAAATCAGTGAAAAAACTTTTGCTCTTTCTGATTTTACAATCTACCACAAAAAAACCTTCACATATGAAGAAAATAGCATATACTTTAGAACCTCAAGCAATATAACACTTGCTAGCAATTCATACTATGCTCTTTCTGCTTGGGTTTATACAGCCGGCGAAGATGGTGATGTTTCTGCCACAATTTGCGTAAGTGGAACAAACTTAGAAGCTAAAATTGAAAATATTCAAACTCAAGGCAAATGGACTCAAGTTTATTTGTTTATCTCTTCAAGAGCAACAGCTTCAACAAGTGTTTATGTATATTTGTATTATGGTGACACAACTGGTGTAACAGGAACAGAAAAAAACGTTGATGACTACTCTAGTTCAACAATGACAGGAACTGTTGTTTTTGATAACGTTAAACTTATTGAAATCAACTACACAGACTTTGTTAATCAAACAATCAACGGATACGACCCAGAAACAATCGCAAAAGCAAATTTTGCCGAAGGATATGACTACACAAATATTGTAAACAACAGCAAAGCTGTGGTTAGTGATGACAATGTAACATACACCGAAGCTAAATATAACTCAAACTATGATGGTCTTGTTGCTGTTGAATCATTCACATCAAGATACTATAAAACTTTTGAAAATTTTGATGCAAATTTCCAAAGCAGTTTAACAAAAACAACAACTGATAGCCTTGTTTACATGGCAAATGATACAGCTGCTTTAAATTTTGATACATATTTGAATAATAACGCTAAGTATTTCTCTTACTATATGCCTAGATATACTTCAGACACAAGCACAACATTTATCAGTGGTTCAACCAAACAAGCATATAGAACTCAATATGCAACACTATACAATAACGAAATCAATGGCACAGACTACAAATTTATAAGTGTTGTTGCAGAAAACACTGAATTTGAAGGATATTCTAAAGACGACTTGGATCCTCTTGGAAATATTAGAACAGAAGAAGTTGATGGACAAACACAAAACAAACAAATTAAAAATGTTCATAATAACACCTTCTCTGCTAATGGTGACGTTAACTACATTTTAAAAGTAAACAACACTTCAAGTTTTGACCTTGGTGTTACATCATCAAGTTTCACAATCCCTGCCCTTGCATTCTACAGAGTTTCTGTATTTGTTTACAGTGCAGACAAAGATGCAACTGCAACAGTTAAATTATTCTCTACAATTAGCACAAAAGATAGTGCTAAATTTGGCACATTGGTTCTTACTAATGTTGACACAACAGAATTTGAATATAACGATAACAACACAAATGGTTGGAAAGAAGTTACATTCTTTGTTAAAGGCAACCCAACAACCGATGTTGCTGCAAACCTTGCTCTTATTGCAAGTGCGAACTCAATAGTATATTTTGACAACATCACTATTGAAGCAGTAAACAGCTCAGCATATTCAAGTGCTTCAAACAAAGTTGACCTTTCAACATATGGTATTCTTTCTAGCAATATCAAAAACGGAAATTTTGAAAGCATTTCTGTTACCACAGAAGGAGACCTTGCTGCATATCCATACACAGCAGAAAACTGGACTATTGATGACTCAACAAGCAGCAATGTTATTAAAGGTGTTATTTCAACAAGAGATTCTGCATACGAAAACACTTATGTTCCTCTTTATGAAGATGGCGAAGTTGTTTATTATGAAGATGATGAAATCACCTCTGCCCTTGTTTATGGAGAAGATTACTTACTTGATTATCAAGGCAAATATGTTAAAACAACAACAATCAAAGAAATGTTTGGCAACTACGACGCTCCAACAACAACAATCTATGGTCAAACATTAACAAGAGAAAATGTTTACGCTGTTTATATGCCACAAGCTGCAGCTGAAGAAACAGACCCAACATTCTTAATGAAATCTGCATCTATTGGTTATTCAAAAACAACAAGTTCTCTTAACTCAAAAGCTGTTTATAAACTTACATATCAAGTTTGGCTTGGAGACAATTTCTCAGGAACAGTTTATAGCGAATTAAAAACTGGTTCTAACACTCTTTCACAAACATCTGTTGATGCTTCTAGCATAACAAAAGGTGCTTGGCAAACAATAACTTACTATGTAAGAACAGGCCTTGATAGCAGATCTAGCATTACCCTAACCCTTGGCGCAAAAGAAAGCCATGGAACAATGTTTATTCAAAACGTTAATATTGTTGCACTTGCAGACAAAACCGATGGTAATGTTACAACAAGTGTTGATGACCAATTTGTTAACTTAAAAGATTCTAACACAAACAATTTGGTTAGATTTGTAGATTTACTCAGCAACGATTTCACAATGCATGCTGACACAAAAAATACAGACACAAACCTTTATGATTCATACAGCTACACTCTTGCAGCATTAGAAAGCAGCGCATCATATACTCAAGGTGCTGTTGGTGTTATTAAAGTAAATGACAGCTTTGCATTTAACGAAGAAGACATTGTTGTTCTTAGAAACAATAATTCAACAAGTGACTCTTACCTTCT
This sequence comes from uncultured Clostridia bacterium, assembly GCA_946610655.1. Lineage (GTDB taxonomy): Bacteria > Bacillota > Clostridia > Christensenellales > UBA1242 > RGIG4790. The sequence goes on along the minus strand of CAMOCH010000060.1, from coordinate 854 downwards.
TATTAAAAATGACGAAACAACCGATTATAGCGTTGTTAACAGTGTAACAACAAACACACTTGCAAGCAGTTCATTCTACAAAGTTACTGTTGACGTTAAAACAAGTGATATGGGCGACAATGGTTTAACAATCACAGCTAAAGGTTTTGAAGAACAAAACGCCGTTATTTCTAACATTAACACAAAAGATTACACAGAAAATAACGGATACAAAACTTATACATTCTATTTAAGAACAGGCTCATCTTCTGTTTCTAGCTACGCTCTTAAATTTGAACTTGGTAAATCTTCAAACAGCTTCACAGGTTGGGCACTTGTTTCTAACATTCAAGTTGAAACATTAACCGAAGATGAATACACAACTGTTACCACAAGTGAAGAAACAAAAGCAGATAAATCAATCAATATTGCAAGTAAATATGTTGAAGAAACTTCAAACAGTTCATCATCAAGCAGCACTGCTGCTTCTGGAAACTTCAGCTGGCAAACATTCTTCCTTGTATTCTCTTCAATTCTTCTTGTTGTTTCACTTGTTGTTGCTCTTGTTGCTGTTATTGTTAAAAGAAACAAGAAAAATAAACCAGAAGAACCAACAAACAACAAACCAGATGAATCTGGTGCAATAAAATAAAGCATAAAAAGAAGTGAAAATTTCACTTCTTTTTTTTATTTTAATTTTTCTTTTTCTAAAAAATTTTTTACCAAATTTAAATGCTGTTAATTTAAAACTTGCAACATTAAATGTAAACATTAATATTGCTGTTGTAATCACTCCAACTGCCCCACTTATGCAAGTTACCACAAACATTGGTAAAAACTTTGTTAAAATATTAAAAATAAAATAGCAAAGCAGT
>CAMOCH010000059.1 GCA_946610655.1 uncultured Clostridia bacterium | reverse complement strand
TTGGAATAATTGGCAAACTAATTTTTTGAGTGTAACCATATTTGTCGGTTTGAAAATATTCCCGTGTTTCAATTATACAGATTGTTGCATTATTGATTGGTGCAAGAGTGTTGGACTCGATCACTTTGATTGTTGCGTAGCCAGTTTTTTGTGATGAGCTTGCACTTATTGATTTTGTGTATGACGAAAACATTACAATGTTTGAAATGCTAAGAAGAACAAAAATAATTGCGTAAAGGCGTTTTAACATAGTATAATATATGCATAGAAAAATAAAAGTATGGTGACAAATGAATTATTTAAAAGTTGAGCATTTAACATTTGCATATATGAAAAAACCAACACTATTTTCAGATGTAAATTTTAGTCTTGATAGTGGTGTGGTTTTTGTTATGGGAGAAAAGGGTTCTGGCAAAACAACGCTTCTGGAAATTTTGTGTGGACTCAATAACATGGCGCTTGGAAATATATCCGTTTTTGATAAGCCTGTTCGTGAGCAATCAAAACTCATTTCATATTTGCCAGCAAAACCAGTTTTGTTAGAAAACCAAAATGCCCTTAATAATCTTAAATTTGCATGCGATGCAATTGGCGAAAGCTATGATAAAATTAATGAAGAAGATGAGTGGCTTAAACTTTTTGGAGACGTAAAAGCAAAAAAAATGTCTAGTATTGATAGATTTATTTTGTCAGTAAAAAGAACTGAGATTAAAAATTCAAAATTGATTTTTGTTGATGCGAGTGATGATTTTTTAGCCGAAGATGATTATGTTAGTGTTGTTTCAAAACTGAAACAAAATGACAGACTTTTAATGATTTCGGTATCTCCAGAAATGTTTAAAAAACTGCAAAATTTAGATAAAAATAGTGAAATTCTATATATAAATCGCTCAAATATTGAAAAATTTTCAAATTTTGAAGAATTTAAAAATAGCATAAAATTTGCTGGCATGGCAGAGTATTTAAACATTAATAAAACCATTTGCAATTTGTTTTTTAATCAAAATGGCTACTATATTGAAGTTGGAAATAGAACTATAAAAATTGCTGAAAAGTATGTTACTGGCATTAAATCGTATTTTGAAGTTTCAGATAAAACTGAAATCTTGCTTTATGGTGAAATTGATAATATTAGTGATGATGAATTTAATAAAAGAGTTTCGACTGGCGAAATTTTAATGTTTGACAAGCTTTCTGGTGAAAGACTTATATAAATTTATTTATATTTAATAATATTATTGAAATTTTGCTAAATTTTTGATATTATACATTTGGTGAAAAAATGAAAAATAATAGTGTGGTTGTAAAATCTGGTTCTGCATTTGAAAAATTTTGTGCTAAGTGTTTCAAAAATATGAATGCAGATAAAAGAAATGAAATTATTGGTTCTGTTATGACAGATGAAATAGTTAAAGTTCTTGAAGATAGTGTGCTGAGTGACACTATTGAATCTTTTTTTGACAATAATTTAAATTTGAGTGAAACAAGTAAAAAGTGCTTTATTCACAGAAATACACTGGTTTACAGACTTAACAAAATTCATTCTTTAACCGGCCTTGATATTCGTAACTTTGATGATGCAGTTTCGTTTAAACTTTTTATGTGGTTGGTAGAAAATAAGTAATGAATAAAAATCAAATTATTGAGGATATTAAGCAAAATTATCCAAACCCAAAATGTGAACTTAATTTTAAAAATAACTATGAATTGGTTTGCGCTGTTATATTGTCTGCTCAATGCACTGATAGAAGGGTAAATCAAGTTACACCAACATTATTTAAAAAATATCCAACAATTTATGATTTAGCCAAAGCAAATCAAAAAGATGTTGAAAAAATTATTTATACTTGTGGATTTTATTCTACTAAGTCGAAAAACTTAATATTGATGGCTAGTGATGTAGTAAAAAGGTTTAATGGAGAAATTCCAAATAATAAAAAAGATTTAAAATCACTTGCAGGAGTTGGCGAAAAAACGGCAAATGTGGTGCTTGCAGAAGGTTTTAAAATTCCGGCTATTGCTGTTGATACACATGTATTTAGGGTTTCAAATAGACTTGGACTTGCAAACTCATCAAATGTTGATGGAACGCAAAAGCAACTAGAGAAGTGTATTAGCAAAAGTGATTGGATACAATTGCATTACGCACTTGTGTTGCATGGTAGATATATTTGTAAAGCAATTAAACCAGATTGTGAAAATTGTAAATTATCAAAAAACTGCAAATTTTACAATAAAAATATGAAAAATAATATAAAAAACGTTAAAAAGTAGGTGAAAAATGTTTTTAGATAGAGTAAAAATTTATATTCAAGCTGGTGCTGGTGGAGATGGTAAAACCAGCTTCAGACGTGAAAAATTTATGCCAAATGGTGGGCCAGATGGTGGAGATGGAGGCAATGGTGGCTCTATAATTTTTGTTGCAGATAGATCTCGTGATGACCTTGCTGATTTTAGATACACTAAGCATTACAGAGCAGAAAATGGTTCTAATGGTGAAGGTGCAAATAAAACTGGTAAAACTGGGGCAGACATGATTATTAAGGTGCCTTGTGGAACAGTTATTAAAGATGCAAAAACAGAACAAACTATTGCAGATTTGTTTGCTGAAGGTGACAAAGTTGTTGTTTTGGAGGGTGGTCTTGGTGGTAAAGGTAATGCAAGATTTAAATCAAGCAGACGACAAGCTCCAAACTTTTCTCAAACAGGACAAAAAACAGAAGAACAACAAGTTTTGCTTGAACTTAAAACAATTGCAGATGTTGGTCTTGTTGGATTTCCTAATGTTGGAAAGAGCACACTTCTTTCAATGCTAACAAATGCAAAACCAAAAATAGCAAATTATCACTTTACAACACTTGCTCCAAACATTGGTGTTTGTGTTGCAGGAAGTGAAAGATTTGTTATTGCAGATATTCCTGGACTTATTGAAGGGGCAAGTGAAGGGGTTGGACTTGGACACTATTTCTTGCGCCATGTTGAAAGAACAAGATTGCTTTTGCACGTTATTGATGTTTCTGGCAGCGAAGGAAGAAACCCTTACGAAGATTATAAAATAGTTAATAACGAACTTAAAAAATATGGTAAAAAAGTTGCTGCTTTGCCACAAATTGTTGTTTTAAATAAAATAGATATGGCAACAAGTGAACAAATTACTGAATTTAAAAAACATATTGCAAGACTTAAAAACAAACCTCAAATTGTTGAAGTTTCTGCAATAACAAATAACAACTTAGATGAACTGATTGATGTAACACGCAAGATGCTTCAAACTCTTCCTCCAAAACAAAGAGAAGAATTTGTTCCATTTAAATATGAAAGACCTGATGCAAACCGATATGAAATTGCTATTGATGACGATGGAAGCTTTGTTGTTATGGGTGGATATATTGACGAACTTGGAAGAGGTATTGTGTTTAACGATGAAGCAAGTTTTGCATATTTCCAAAAAGCAATAACTGAAAAAGGTATTATTAAATCACTTAAAAAGAAAGGTATGAAAAATGGTGATACTGTTCGAATTGGTGATTTGGAATTTATATATGAGGAGTAGTAGATGGAATTAACAAGCAAAGAAAGAGCAACTTTAAGAAGTGTGGCTAGCACGCTTTCTGCCACATCAATTGTTGGTGTTAATGGAGTAACGGAAAATTTGATTGAACAAGTTAAGATGGATTTTAATAGTCGTGAACTTGTTAAAATTAAATGTTTGCCAAACACAGGAAATAACCCAAAAGAGTGTATGGAGATTGTTGCTGAAAAAACAAAATCAACACCAGTATGCACAATAGGAAATTTTTTTGTGCTTTATAAAGTTAATAACAAAAAAGGTTTTAAACATGTGCTTGAATTTTAAGATTGGTATTGACAAAGTTTTATATAATGCTATAATTTTGTGTAGAGGGAAAACTTATGAAAAATAAAAAGAAAAAACAAGAAAGTATACACGATAGAATTTACAATACTAAAATAACATGGGAAAATATTCTTTATTACATAGATTCAGAAATGGAGAGGCTAGAGAATCTTGCTGATGAAATTAGAAATTCAGTAATTGATGAAGCTTTTAAAGCTGTTTATCTTGCTCAAATTGATCAAAGAATGGTTTCTTTGCATATGGCAGCAAACGCAAGTTATGCTGATAAAAACAAATCAAAAGTAGAAAAACAAGACGATTCTGCTCGTGAATTATAAAATTTGCCTATTTAGGCAATTTTTTTTATTGTTAAATATTGTTATTTATTGACAATATAACAAATTTATATTATATTATGTATTAGTTAAATTAAACACAATGAAGATACAAAAAGATTTTAGTATTCAAATTTAGAGAATTGTTGC
>CAMOCH010000058.1 GCA_946610655.1 uncultured Clostridia bacterium | reverse complement strand
TTGATGGTTCAACAGGAAAAATTTATGACACTATCATAAAAACAGTTCCTGCAGATCCAAACAGTGGATACTTTGGAAGAATCATGCGCCTTGCAGATAAATATCGTGCACTTGGTGTTAGAACAAATGCTGATACTCCAGCAGATGCAAAAAGAGCAAACGAACTTGGTGCAGAAGGTATTGGACTTACAAGAACAGAGCATATGTTCTTTGGACCAGGTAGAATTGAAAAATTCCGTGAAATGATTTGCTCTGAAACAGTTGAAGAAAGAGAAAAAGCTCTTGACGCACTCGAACCAATCCAACAAGAAGACTTTGAAGGACTTATGGAAGCTTTGGAAGGAAAAGCTGTAACAATTCGTTACCTTGACCCACCTCTTCATGAATTTGTTCCAACCGAAGAAAAAGATATTAAAGCACTTGCAAAAGCAAAACATAAAACTGTTGAAGAAATTAAAGTTCTTTGCGATAGTTTGCACGAATTTAACCCAATGATGGGTCACCGTGGATGCCGTTTGGCAGTAACATACCCAGAAATTGCAAAAATGCAAACAAGAGCAATCATCAAAGCTGCAATTGCTGTTCAATCTCGCCATAAAGATTGGAAAGTTTCTCCAGAACTTATGATTCCTCTTATTGGAGACGCAAAAGAATTAGAATATTGCAAAAAGACTGTTGTTGAAACAGCTGATGAAGTTATTAAAGCTTCAAAAGTTAAAGTAACTTATCACGTTGGAACAATGATTGAAATTCCAAGAGCAGCACTTACTGCTGATGAAATTGCAAAATCTGCAGAATTCTTCTGTTTTGGAACAAACGACCTCACTCAAATGACATTTGGTTTCTCTCGTGATGACGCAAGTAAATTCCTTCCAAGTTATTATTCAGCAAAAATTTACGAAAGTGATCCATTTGCTCGTCTTGATACAAAAGGTGTTGGTGCACTTATGAAGATGGCAGTAACTCTTGGTCATCAAACAAGAAAGAATATTCATTGTGGAATTTGTGGAGAACATGGTGGAGATCCATCAAGTATTGAATTCTGTCATGAAATTGGTCTTGACTATGTTTCTTGCTCACCATTCAGAGTTCCAATTGCTCGTCTTGCTGCAGCACAAGCAAACATTAAAAACCCAAGAAAATAAAATTTATAAAAAGCACTGCGTTTGCAGTGTTTTTTTGTGCAAAAAATTGCAAATTTTAACAATTTTACTCATATTTTAAAAGATTTAAAAACCACAATATATTGATTATAAATTTAATTAAAAACACAATATATGGAAAAATTTTTAAAAATATGCTAAAATCATTATGAAAAAATCAAATAGTGTGATATAGTGAAAAAGTCAACAAAAATTTTGGAGGTGTTTATGGAACAATTTGATTATTATAATGGTTTTAAAGGAAGCATTTGGAAAAAAGAAATAAATGTTTCTGCTTTTATTGATGCTAACTACAAAGAATATCGTGGTGGCGATGAGTTTTTGGCAAAAAAATCTTCAAAAACTGACAAGGTTTGGAAAAAATGTGAAGAGCTTTTGGCAAAAGAAAGAAAAGTTCATCTTTTGGATGTTGATTTAGACAGAATTTCTGGCATTGATAATTTTGATGCTGGTTATATAGATAAAGATAACGAAGTTATTGTTGGTCTTCAAGCTGATGCACCACTAAAAAGAATAATTAATCCTTTTGGTGGAATCAGAATGGTAGATAATGCTCTTGCTGCATATGGAAAAACCATGAATGAACAAAATCATGCAGTGTTTGCAAATCAAATAAGAAAAACCCACAACGATGGTGTTTTTGATGCTTACACCCCAGACATAAGAAAAGCAAGAAGTGCAGGGCTCATCACAGGTCTTCCTGATGCATATGGCAGAGGAAGAATAATTGGTGACTATCGCCGCATTGCACTTTATGGAATAGACAGACTTATTGAAGAAAAAACAAAAGATTTAACAAGAAAAGATTTACTTAAGATAGACAGCGAAGAAAAAATTAGAAAAAGAGAAGAACTTAATGAACAAATTAGAGCTCTTAATAAAGTGAAAAACATGGCTCAAAAATATGGCTGTGATATTTCTCACCCTGCACAAAATGCAAAAGAAGCATTCCAATGGACATATTTTGGATATCTTGCATCTGTTAAAGAAAATAATGGCGCCGCAATGAGTTTGGGAAGAACTTCAACATTTTTAGATATATATGTTGAAAGAGATTTAAATAGTGGAGTGCTCACTGAAGAAACAGCACAAGAACTTGTTGATCAATTTATCATAAAACTTCGTCTTGTTCGTCACTTAAGAACACCAGAATACGATGAAATTTTTGGTGGCGACCCAACATGGGTAACTGAAAGTATTGGTGGAATGAAAGATGAAAAACACAGTTTGGTCACCAAAAACTCATTCAGATTTTTGCATAGTCTTATTAATCTTGACCCATCACCAGAACCAAACTTAACTGTTTTGTGGTCTCAAAATTTGCCAGAACAATTCAAAAAATTCTGTGCAAAAATTTCAATACTCACCGACTCAATTCAATATGAAAACGATGACGTTATGAGTCCAATATATGGTCACGATTATGCAATTGCGTGCTGTGTTTCTGCCATGAAAGTTGGCAAACAAATGCAATTTTTTGGAGCAAGATGCAACCTTGCAAAATCTTTGTTATATTCAATTAATGGTGGTGTTGATGAAAAATCTGGCAACTTGGTTGTTGAGGGTGTAGAAAAATTAACAGACAAAGTGTTAGATTATGAAACTGTTAAAAAATCATATTTTAAAGTGCTTGAAAAAGTTGCAAAAACCTATGTTGATGCACTTAACATAATTCACTATATGCACGATAAATATGCCTACGAAGCAGAACAAATGGCTTTGCATGACACCGATGTTGAACGTCTTATGGCTTTTGGTGTGGCAGGTCTATCTGTTGCAACCGACTCACTTTCTGCAATAAAATATGCAAAAGTTAAGCCAATCAGAAATGAAAATAGTGTTGCCGTGGATTTTGAAACAAAGGGAGATTTCCCAAAATATGGCAATGATGATGATAGAGTAGATAAAATTGCTGTTGAAATTTTGAAACATTTTATTAAATGTTTGAAAAAACATAAACTTTACAGAAATGCAAAACATACACTTTCTGTTTTAACCATAACATCAAATGTTATGTATGGCAAAAAAACAGGAACAACTCCAGATGGCAGAAAAATTGGTGAACCTTTTGCTCCTGGAGCAAACCCAATGCATGGCAGAGATGCAAGTGGTGCACTTGCTTCACTTAATTCTGTGGCAAAAATACCATATAAAGATTGTTGTCAAGATGGAGTTTCAAACACATTCTCAATTGTTCCAAATGCTCTTGGCAAAGATATGCAAATGAGAGTTAATAACCTTGTTAACATTTTGGACGGATATTTTGTTCAAGGTGCACAACATATTAATGTTAATGTGCTAGACCGAGAAAAACTTATTGACGCCATGAACAACCCAGAAAAATATCCAACACTCACAATTCGTGTTTCTGGATATGCAGTAAACTTTAACAAACTTTCTCGTGCTCACCAAGAAGAAGTTATAAAAAGAACATTCCACGAGAAAATATAGTATGATTAAAGGCTTAATTAGTAGTGTTGAAAGTATGGGGCTGGTTGATGGCCCAGGCATAAGATATGTTGTGTTCATGCAAGGTTGCAAACTAAGGTGCAAATATTGCCATAATCCAGAAACGTGGAACATGGTTGGTGGAGAAGAAACAACTGCTCGGGAACTTGTAAAAAAAATTGCAAAGTTTAAACCATATTACAAAAACAATGGTGGAGTTACTTTTTCTGGTGGGGAACCACTTTTGCAACCTGAGTTTTTGGTTGAGTGTTTAAAAGAGTGTAAAAAACAAAATATAAACACAGCGCTCGACACAGCAGGTGTTGGTTTTGGAGATTATAGCCAAATTTTGCCACTTTGTGACCTTGTTATATTGGATATAAAGGCAATTAATCAAAAAGATTATAAAGAGCTTACCGGCAAAGATATTGACGCTTTTAATAATTTTTTGGATCAAGTGCAACAACATGGAACAAAATTATGGCTAAGGCAAGTTATTGTTCCTGGCATGAATGACACAGAAGAAAATATAAAAAACTTGGCAAAATTTATAAAACAAATTAAAAACGTTGAAAGAGTGGAACTTTTGCCATATAAAAGCACATGCAAAACAAAATATGAAAATTTAAAAATTGCGTATAGACTTGATGGCGTTGAAGATATGGACGAAGAAAAGTGCAAAACCCTTGAATCATCCCTAAGAAAAGTGATAATAAATTAAAGACGGCGTAGGCACTGTTTGTCTTTTCTCT
>CAMOCH010000057.1 GCA_946610655.1 uncultured Clostridia bacterium | reverse complement strand
AAGAAAGGTGATATTGTTGTGATTGCCGGTAAGGGTGCCGAAAATTATATTGATGTGCTTGGCACAAAAATTGAATATAGTGATACATCACTTGTCAAAAAAATAATTTCAAAAATTTAGGAGAGTTTTATGAACATAATTGTAAAATTGTTATTGTGTTTGCTTGTTGCATTTTTTATTGCGCTAGTGCTTAGCCCAATATTGATTGCAATAATTAAAAAAGAAAAAGTTAAGCAGGTGATTTTGCATTATGTTGAAAGTCATAAATCAAAAAGTGGAACTCCAACAATGGGTGGCATAATTTTTATTACTACTATAATTATTACGTCTTGTATATTTATAAACAAACAAAATTGCACGCTTGCTGTTATGAGTCTCGTTGTTATGTTTAGTTATGGTATTGTTGGTTTTTTAGATGATTTTATAAAATTTAAGTTTAGAAGAAATTTAGGTCTTCGTGCTTATCAAAAGATAATATTTCAGCTTGCAATAAGCATTATTATTAGTGTTTTTGCATATAAAAATGTTTTGCTCGGTGGCTCAATAATTCTGCCGTTTTCTGGAAAGATTGTTGATATTGGGGCATGGATAATTCCACTTAACGTTTTGGTTCTTATTGCAACCACAAATAGTGTTAACTTAACTGATGGTTTAGATGGTCTTGCCGCAGGAACATCATTATCTTATGTGTTTTCTTATATATTATTAATTTTTGCAATAATGTTATCTGCTTTTGCAGGAATAAACGGAGCAGAACTTATTGAAACCGGAAACATTCTTATTATTGCAGCAGCATGTGTTGGAGCTCTTATTTGTTATTTGCTTTTTAATTGTTTTCCTGCAAAAATTTTTATGGGAGACACTGGCTCGCTTGCTCTTGGTGCACTTATTGCATCACTGATGATTTTTACAAAAACAACACTATATCTTCCTATGATTGGTATTATGTTTGTACTTTCTAGTGTGTCAGTTATTATGCAAGTGGCATATTATAAACTAACTAAAAAACGAATATTTTTAATGGCACCACTGCATCACCACTTTGAAAAGAAAGGTGTGCATGAAGTTAGAATAACAACAATTTATAGTTTTGTTACGCTTCTTGTGGGCATAGGTGTTGTGCTATTAGAAATTTTATAGGAGCGAATGTTGGTTTTAATAGTTGGATATGGAAAATCTGGCAAAAGTGCTGAAAAAGTTTTGAAAGAACTGGGATACGAAACAACAATAATAGAAGATGATAGATTGATTGATGAAACAAAAATAGACAAACTGCTTTGTGGTTTGTCTTTTATTGTGGTTAGTCCTGGTGTTTCTTGTGATAGCAAAATAATAAAGTGTGCAAAAAATATGAATATTAAGGTGATAGGGGAATTGGAACTTGGGTATCAATTACTCCATGGAAAAGTTATTGCAATAACCGGAACAAATGGAAAAACCACAACAACCATGCTCACGGCAAAACTTTTGGAAGAAAAAAATGTTTTTGTTGGAGGGAACATTGGTACACCTGTTTCAAGTTTTGCAACAAAAACAAAAGAGAATAGCGTGTCGGTTCTTGAAGTGAGCAGTTTTCAACTTGATAGTATTGAAAATTTTCGGCCAAATATTGCAGCAATACTAAATATAACTCCAGACCATTTAAATTATCACAAAACCATGCAAAATTATTTAAATGCAAAACTAAATATTTTTAAAAATCAAGTGCAATCAGATTTTGCAGTTTTAAACTATGATGATGCTATTTTAAAAGATTTAAAACTTACCAAAAGCAAAACATATTTTTTTAGCACAAAAAAAGAGGTGAATGGTTGTTTTATAAAAAATGGGTGCATATATTTTAAAGATACCACAAAAATAATACCCGGATACTACAGAGCAAAAAAGATTGCAAAAATTTCTGGCATTAAGCTTTTGGGAGAACATAATTTATCAAACTGTTTGTGTGCCATAACTTGTGCAATAATAAGTGGTGAAAGTGCTCAAATCATTGAACAAAAATTGTATGAGTTTGAGGGTTCCACAAACAGACTTGAATTTGTTACAGATATAGGTGGGGTTAGCTTTTATAACGACAGCAAAGCAACAAATCCAAGTTCAACAATTTGTGCAATTCAAAGTATGAAAAGCCCAACAACAATCATTCTTGGTGGAAGTGACAAAGGTTTGATTTTTGATGAAATATTTAAGATGAATAGTCCACTTATTAAAAATTATGTGTTTGTTGGGCAAACAAAAAATATTCTTCAAAAAACTGCTGAAAAGTATAATATAAAAAACTATTATATTGCAGAAAGTTTTTATCAATCGGTTCATCTTGCATATGCGTTATCTAATAAAAATGAGTGTGTTTTGCTTTCTCCAGCTTGTGCAAGTTTTGATATGTTTTCGGGTTATGAAGAAAGGGGAAAATGTTTTTGTGGCATTGTTCGGGAGATAAAGAAAAATGAAAATGCCAAACATACTTCAAAAACATAAATTTGACTATGTGCTTTTTATAAGTATAATTTTTTTAGTTGTGTTTGGTGTTATAATGGTTTATTCTGCCAGTTATTATAGTGCCGAACTTAATTATGGAGACAAAATGTTTTTTGCAAAAAAACAAATTGTTGGGGCAGTGATTGGTCTTGCTTGCATGATTGGGATTTCTTTTGTTAACTATAATTTTTTGCAAAAAATAAAATGGGTGCTTTTGGTTTTAAGTTTGCTTCTTTTGGGGGCTGTGTTTTTGCCAGTGGTGGGGGTTACAAATTATGGTGCAACCAGATGGATAAATCTTGGTGTAACCACCATGCAACCATCAGAAATTGCAAAGTTTGCATTTGTTATTTTTTCTGCAAGCTATCTTGCAAATAACTACACCAAAGTCAAGAATTTCCTGGGTACTCTGCCAGTCATAGTATGTGGGGCAATCATTTGTTTGCTTATTATATTGGAGCCAAACATGAGCATCACCATATGTGTTGCAATAACAATGTTTGTTATGCTTATTGTTGGGGGTGCTAAAATTAAACATCTTGCAATTTTGATGATTCCACTTATTTGTGCTGCAATATTTTTAGCAATTAAAGAGCCTTACAGGTTAAAACGTCTTATGGCATTTGTTGATCCATGGAGTTCAGCAAAAGAAGAAGGATTTCAACTTGTGCAAAGTTTATATGCAGTTGGAAGTGGTGGTTGGTTTGGAGTTGGACTGTTTGCGAGCAGACAAAAATATCTATTTTTGCCATTTGCCGAAAGTGACTTTATTTTTTCAATCATTGCCGAAGAATGGGGATTTATTGGTTGCATTTGCTTGAGTCTTGTTTATCTTGTGGTTATACTTCGTGGAATTAATATTGCAAAGAACGCCAAAGATAGATTTGGGTGCTATTTAGCAACTGGCATAACGGCCGTTATAGCTGTGCAATTTTTAATGAATGTTGCAGTGGTGACAGGCTCGATTCCTCCAACCGGGTTGCCACTTCCATTTATCAGTGCCGGCAGCACAAGTTTGGTGGTGTTTATGAGTGCAGTGGGAGTGCTTCAAAACATACACAAACAAAGCAGAGCGTAGGCTCTGTTTTTTATTAAAAAAAATTGATACAGCAAAAAATATATGTTATACTTTTGATAATAAAAAATAAAACACAAAAGGAGACTTTTTTATATGCAAGAAATAAAACTTGGAGCAATTTATAAACATTTTAAGGGAGATTTATATCTTGTTCAAGATATTGTTTACCATTCTGAAACAAAAGAAAAATTTGTTTTGTATCAAGCACTTTATGGTGAATGCAAAAGATATGTTAGACCACTAGACATGTTTGCAAGTGAGGTTGACCACAAAAAATATCCAAATGTAAAACAAAAATTTAGATTTGAACTTCAAAATAATCAAAGCGTTGCTGGTTTTAAGGAACCTAAATAATATTAAATTATTGCATTTTATTTGAAATGTAGTATAATGATTTTAATAAAATATTGGAGAAAAATATGATTTACAAAATTGGCATGCTTTGCAAGCATTTTAAAGGGTCATCATTATATGAAAAGAATATATACAAAATTTTGGCTTTAAATGTTGATGGCGCTGAGCTTGATAAAGACATCACTTATTCTGGCGATGGTAATTGTCTTCTTGCAAAAAATTTGGTTGTGTATGAAAATATTTTTCAGAACAATAAAAAGTTTGCAAGAGAATATGAAGACATTTCGAGTGAATTATCTCAGGAAAAGAAAAATTTGTATAATCAAGAAATAAAAGTTCAGCCACTTACTGAAGAAGAAATATCAGTTGTTTCATCTGAAGACTTTATTGCTACCAAATATAAATATACAAATGAAAAATATTAAAGAACTTGATTATGAAGATTTGTTAAGATAAGGGGGGCTTGTATGGAAGAATATAAATACCATATAAATTTCACAAGAAAATATGATTCATCTATTGTAACGTTTGGCTCTGAGCAACTATGTAGAATGCTTGCTGACTCATCAAATAAAAGATTTAGAGAAATATTCGATAATATGGATGCATTCACCATAGTTTATTTTGAAGATGAAGGTGTTT
>CAMOCH010000056.1 GCA_946610655.1 uncultured Clostridia bacterium | reverse complement strand
AAAAAATTGCTATAGATTATTTGTTTGCTCATAAAGATGATGAAATTTTTTGTATTGTTGACGCAAACAATTTAAAGAGAAATTTGTTGCTTGCACTTGAACTTATTGAAAACAAATTTAATGTTACAATTGTTGTTAATATGTTTAATGAAAACAAATTTGACATTGAAAAGTTATCTAAATTGCTGGGTGTTAAAGTAATTGCCGTTGACGCCAGAAAAAGAAAAGATGCAGCAAAAGTTTTAGAAAGCGATTTATTTGTTTGTGGTAACAAATTGCCTTATTCGAATCATATTACTGATGATATTGAAAACAATATTTCTATTAGATTTAACTACATAGATTTATGTTTAAAAAATATTAATATTAAAGAGAAAAATTATGGAACAAGCAAACTAGATAAATTTCTTTATAATAAGGCTTTGGCACCTATAATTTTTTTGTTTGTTATGTTTATTGTTTTTGCAATAACATTTGGTCATATTGGGCAATTTTTCTCGGAATTATTGTCTGACTTATTCGATTGGTGCTCGGCCTTTATAAATAATTTTTTGATAAAACTAAATATAACAGCTTGGGCTCATTCGTTAATTATAAATGGTGTTGTTGCTGGTGTTGGGATTGTTATTAGTTTTTTGCCACAAGTTGTGCTTCTTAATGTGTGTATGAATTTTCTAGAGAATATTGGCTATTTACCGAGAGTTGCTTATATGTTTGATGGAAAATTGAAAAAGATTGGGCTTACTGGTAAAAGTATTTTTAGTATTTTACTTGGCTTTGGTTGTACAACTTCGGCGTTGCTTACCACAAAAGCATTGGATAATATTAAGCTAAAAAAACAAACTGCACTTGTTATGCCTTTTGCAAGTTGTAATGCAAAATTGCCGATTTTTTTATTAATTTCATCGGTTTTTTTCGAAAAATATAAAGTTTTTGCAGTTTTTTTATTATATATTGTAGGTGTAGTACTTGGTATTTTTGTAAGTTACATTTCATTCAAAATTTCAAAAAGAGAACCAGAAAGATTTTTTCTTGAAATTCCTAAAATTAGGATGCCAGATTTTAAAAGCACAATAAAAAATGCTTTTTGTAGTGCACGAGAATTTATTAGAAGAGTTGGTACAACACTTGTTTTTTGTTCAATAATAATTTGGGTTTTGATTAATGTTAGTTTTTCATTTAAATATGTAAATGATGTTTCAAATTCAATATTATATAAAACTGCTAAATTTATTACACCAATATTTAATCCAATTGGACTCAATAATTGGGGTTTGGTTGTGGCGCTTTTGGTGGGGTTGAGTGCGAAAGAAATGATTGTTTCGTGTTTGGCTATTGCAAATGGAATAACTGGCAATATGCAGTTACTATCACAAAGTTTACGTAACCCACTTAGTAATGTATGTTTAAATCCTGCAAGTGCAATTTCGTTTTTAGTATTTGTTCTTTTATACACACCTTGTATATCGGCAATAAGTGTTATGTCAAAAGAAATAAGCAAAAAATTTGCGGTATTTGTATTTTGTTTTCAGTTTGCAGTTGCATATGTGATGAGTTTTATTTCGTATAGATTAAGTAGCTTAATTTGGGGTGGAAGAATTATAGAATTTATATTATTATTTTTTGTGCTTGCTATAATATGCATAATAATGTTAAAATGGGCTAGAAAGAAAAAATGTTTAAATTGCAAGGGTGAATGCTATGGAAGAATTTGTGATAAAGGAAGAATGTAAACTTTCGGAGTTTTTAAAAAAGAAATATCCTTTTATTGGATATTCTGTTGTTCAAAAATTAATAAGAAAGAAAGAAGTTAAAGTAAATAATAAAAGAATTGCAGATGATGTTTTGCTTAAGATGAATGATGTTGTTTGTGTTTATACGGCTAATATTTATTCTAGTAAAATTGAAATTGTTTACCAAGATGATAACATAATTATAGTTAATAAACCCGCAGGAATTGAAGTGTGCGATAGCGAAAATTCGCTTGAAAAACTACTATTTTTGCAATATCAGCTAAAAGTTTTTGCTGTTCATAGGCTAGATATGAATACAAAAGGGCTAATTATGCTAGCAAAAACGCAAAATGCGAAAAATGAACTTGAAAAAGCTTTTAAAAACCATGATTTAAACAAATTATACTTAGTTCAGGTTTTTGGTACTCCTAAAAGTCAAGAAAAACTTGTTGCTTATTTAAAGAAAAATAGTGATGAATCTTATGTTCAAATTTCAAACACTGCTAAGCCTGGATATGTTAAAATTTTGACAAATTATAAACTTATAAAGTCAGAAAATGGCATTTCCACATTAGAGGTTGATTTACTCACTGGCAAAACTCATCAAATAAGAGCGCACCTTGCACATATTGGACTTCCTGTTGTTGGAGATGATAAGTATGGTGATAAAGAATTAAACAAAAAAATTAAAAAGCATCGCCAGCAGCTTGTTGCTTATAAAATAGAATTTGTGAGCCTTGGTGGTGAACTTAGTTATTTGAATGGAAAAAGTTTTCAAATTGATGTTAAATTTTAGTCTACGAATTTTCGTGGACTTTTTTGTATAATTTTGTCGCGATTAATAATACTAAACTTAGGAGACAAGATTATGGATATAAGTTTAGGAATATTGACTGCGATTATTATTCTAATTATGTTTGGTGCAGGCAATAGAATTTTGGACAACTTAAGGCTTAATGATAAACAAGCTTTGGTTATAATGGTGTTAATTGCAATAGGCATAGCAATCCCTCCAATTTATATTGGAGATTATTTTGCTGTTTCAATTGGTGGATATATAATTCCTTTTGCATTATGTATTTATATGCTTATAAGTTGTGGTTGGAGCAGAGATTTGCTCAGAACTGTTCTTGGAACTATTATTGTTGCAGGAATTATTTATGCACTTGATTGGTTGCTTCCAAGCAGAACAGAAACTCAAACTGTTATAGATAACACATTTTTGTATGGCATGGTTGCTGGCATTGTTGCGTATGTTCTTGGCAGGAGTAGAAGAAATGCATTTATTTGCTCAATTTTTGGAATAACACTAGCGCAGGTTGTTCAATGGATTGTAAATTTTGCACTAAATACCCCAACGGTGTTAGGGCTTGGAACTGGTGGAGTTTTTTCTACATATGTTATTGCAAGTTTAATAAGTGTTGGATTGGCTGAATTTTTTGGTAGAGCATTTGAAAATGCCAAACCAGATGAAGGCAAAAAAGAGTTTAATTTTGACACTCATACATACGATAGTGAAAGGAATAAAAAACTTTCGAATACAAAGAAATCTAAAGGCGCTATAGTTAAATCAATTGGCTTTTTTGTGGTATTTGCAATGTTATTTGGTGTCTGTGGTTTTAGTGCTCCAAACTATGGTTTCGCTGCAGAAACAAGGTCTTATTACACAATTTATGATTATGCAAATAAAGACAGTGTGATTCTTATTAAAGGTGGTGAAATTGAAAATGGAGATTTGTATTTGTAGTCAGATAATAAGCTCTATGAAATATGCGAAGTTAGTGACTCTGCAAAAATTGCATATGCAAAATATATTAAAGATGAAGAATTGCCAGAATATAACATAACAAGTGTTTATAAAAACGGAAAAAAGATTGCGAAAGCTGCTGATAAAAAATATGTTGGAGTATATCATACGCACAATGATGAAAGTTATTTTACACCAGATGGAACCGACAGTGTATATGGAGAGGGGGGTATTCATGATGTTGGTGCAGCACTTGTTGAAAATTTAAAAAAACTTGATATTTCGGTTAACTATGACACAAGTTTGCATTTGCCACACAACAGTGGTGCATACACAAGAAGTCAAGTTACTGCAAAAAAACTTATTGATAGTGGTGTTGCTGCAATTTTTGATATTCACAGAGATAGCACACCAAGACGAGAGTATTTTACAACGGTTAATGGCGAAAATATGAGCAAAGTGCGAATGGTTGTTGGTTCAAGCAATCAAAACTTTGAAGCAAACAAAAAATTTGCTTATTCAATAAAATCTTATGCAGACAAAGCTTACCCAGGACTTATTAAAGATATTTATATGGGTGGTGGAAACTATAACCAACAATTGACAGGTTTTGCAATGCTATTTGAATTTGGATGCGAAAATATTGAAAAAGATTTGGCTATAAAAAGCACGGAATATATTGCAAAAACCATTGATGTTGTGCTTTTTGGTTCAGATAGAGCAAGTGCAATAAGTTTGCAAGATATATCCCTTGGAAATAGCACACAAAATGTTATTGCTGGGCTTTCTAACACAGATAGTGGTGCAAGTTTAAGTTCTCTTTGGGTGCTTTTGGGTTTAATTGGAATTATTGCTGGTGGAATTGGGATAGCTTGCATTTTTTCAAAGACAATGAGATATAAGGTTGCAAGATTTTTTAGTGAACTGTTTGCAGGGATGTTTGGTAAAAAACGAGCAAATAATATTTAGTAAGATGCCTATTGGCATCTTTTTTATTTTAAAAAACACGTTATTTTCTTGCAAAATACGTTTATTTATTATATACTAACTACATAGGAGATTTTATGGCAAAATTACCACTTGTTGCAGTTGTTGGAAAACCAAATGTTGGTAAATCAACATTTTTTAATAGAATTGTAGGAAAAAGAATATCAATAGTTAATGACGAACCTGGCGTTACAAGAGATAGAATATATGCTGATGCTGAATGGTGTGGTCATGCTTTTACTATGATTGACACTGGTGGTATTGAGTTTAACAGTGATGA
>CAMOCH010000055.1 GCA_946610655.1 uncultured Clostridia bacterium | reverse complement strand
GTCATTTAAAATCTATAAATAAAGTTAGAGAAGTAAGAGAAGAACTGGGTGTTCCCGTTTCTATTATGATAGACACAAAGGGTCCTGAAGTTAGAGTTAAAGATTTTAAAAATAAAGAAGAGTTTTTGACAGACGGTCAAAAATTTGTTTTAACAACAAAAAATGTTGAAGGAACAAAAGATATTGTTTCAATAACATACAAAGACTTTCCTAGTGTTGTTAAAAAAGATACGAGAATTTTGGTTAACGATGGCTTAGTTGAATTAAAAGTTACCAAAGTTACAGATACTGATGTTGAAACCAAGGTTATTGTTGGTGGAAAAATTTCAAACAAAAAAGCTATCAATGTTCCTAATGTTGATTTAAAAATGCCTTATATTAGTGATGTTGATAGAGAAGATATTAAATTTGCTTGCGAGCAAAAAGCAGATTATATTGCAATTAGTTTTGTAAGTTGCGCCGAAGACGTTAAAGAAGTTAAGAAACTTTTGAAAAAATTTGGACGCCCACAAATGAAAATCATAAGCAAAATTGAAAATAGCAAGGGCGTTAAAAACGCACATGAAATTTTGGAAGAAAGTGACGGTCTTATGGTTGCTCGTGGCGACTTGGGGGTTGAAGTTGATTTTCAAAAAATTCCAATTATTCAAAAACAACTTATTGCTGAGTGTAATAACCACAGAAAACTTGCAGTAACTGCAACACAAATGCTTGAAAGCATGACAACAAACAGCAGACCAACAAGAGCAGAAATTTCTGATGTTGCAAATGCAATTATTGATGGAACAACAGCAATTATGCTTTCTGGAGAAACAAGTGCAGGGTTGCATCCTGTTTTGGCAGTTAAAACAATGGCACAAATTGCAACCGAAACAGAAAAAGCTACCAATCAAGATGAGTTTTCATATTTTAGTGCTGAGGATTTGTCTGTTGAAGATGGCTTTGCATATGGTGTTTGTGCAGTTGCATATGGTGAACAAGCTGGTGCAATTGTTTGTGATGATTATTTGCTTGCGCAAAAAATTGCATCATTTAGACCATCTGAAATGGTTGTTTATTATTCAAAAGAAAAAGATGAATACAATCAATCAAGTTTGCTTTATAACATGATTTCTTACTATAGAGAAAAAAGCGTTGAAGATGTTTGTAAAAAAATTAAAGCAGAGAAATTGGTGTCAAAAGATTGTGCGATTATTGTGACAACAAATAACACAATTAGAGTGATGAAATAATTTATTCTATTAAGTTGACACACTTTGATTATAAATTTATAATAATAATTGAAATAAGAGGGCAATGTGAAAAAATTTTTAAAAATAATTTCTATATTTATGGTGTGCGCAATGTTATTGCCCGTTTTTGTTGCATGCCAAAAAGATGTTAATACCGAACTTAAAGGTATTAGATTCTCACAAAGTTTATATGAAATAGATATAGATACACCAACAAGCTTGTCCTATAGTGTTTTCCCATCAACAGCAACAAGTAACAGTGTTAGATTTGCTTTTGATGGTGATGAATCACAAGATTATGAAAATAAATATTCATTTAACACCAAAACTGGCAAAATAACAATTATTGAAGAATGTGGAGAAATTGAAGTTACAATTTTCTCTGGTGATTATTCAGACAAATGCACTGTTAAATTAAAAAAATACCCAACAACTCTTAGCTTTGCAAAAGATACATATTTGCTTAACAGAGGAAATGCATTAAATCTTTCTTTAAAAGGTTTAATTGGTGGAGTGGAAACTCAAATTGATGCGAACGAATATGATATTGAACTGGTTTGTTCAAATCAAAGCGTTATAAGAATTGGCAGTGACATGAATGTGTTCTCAACAGGAAAAACCGGTTCTGCAACAATTTCTGCTTATATTAAAAACAAAAGTGGAAAGTATGTTACAGAATATGAAAACCATTATGAAGATAAGAAAACAAAAGAAGGTGTGTTGATTGCAGAAACAACAATAACCATTGTTGATAACATTGCCGATGCATATCTTAATATTGTTGGCGCAGAAACATTTATGAAACTTTCAAACAGTTCAACAAGAACAACCGAAAACACTCGTTTGACTGTTTCAAATATTGTAAAATTTAGCTTTATATTCTATTCAGAAGATGGATATTATATTAATCCAGACGATGTTGAAATTTTGATAGTATCAAATAATCCAACTGTTGCAGACATGCTAGCAAATGAAGACGGATATATTAAAGATAATGATAATTATCAACTTAAATTTAAACAAAATGGTGAATTTGTTAAGATAGAAGTCCATACAAATTTGGTTGATAGCAATGGTAATCCAATAGAGTATAAATTCTATATTCAAAAGAGTGTATAAAAATCGTGGGGTCACCACGATTTTTTTATTATTATATAATAAATATGGCTGATTGATTGGAGTCAACAAAATTCGTCTCAAAAAAATATGATAAAATTTGCTGTATATTTGAATATTTTTGCACCAATAATTAATAAAATACATTAAAAAACGCAAAATTAATAAAAAATCGTTCGTTTTGAGCTTAAATTTTAACTTTTTTTTAAAAAAAGCTATTGACAAGTTGGGCGATTTGTTATACACTTAGCGTAATAAATAACAAAAGGGGAATGATTATGAAAAAGAAAAGTCTAATTACTTCACTTGTTCTTGGTGCATTGCTTACTCTTTCTCTTGGTGTATACACACTCGTTACAGCAATCATTGCTTTAACAACACCTCATCATTATGAAGTGTCTCTTGCGTACACTAGCGAACAAAAGATAGAAGCTTTTGCAAACTATAGTGAAGAAAAAGGAAATCTTAAATTTACATATGACGGTGATTCGCCAATCCTTGATTATAACGCAGAGGGCAATTATTATACCCTTAAAAGTGGTGTGTTTGCTGATGATGCTCCAACTGGGGCAAATGTTCACTTTGTTGCAACAGCAACAACTGACAAATTTGGCAGCACAACAAAATACGACGTTAATGTTTACAAACAAGGTACTGGTAATGCCGAAGATGATGCATATTTAATTGGTAACGCAGATGGTTTAACAACATTTGCTGACAAATATGCAGAAGACAGCACAGGACTTGATTATATTGAACTTGTTCATGATGTTGATATGAAGGGTGTTGAGTTCAAAGGTATTGCAAGTGTTGCAAACCCATTCACAGGAACATTCAACGGAAAAGGTTATGCTGTTAAAGACATGACTATTAATATTGATAAAGACAATGTTCTTGATTTTGCAGGAAAAACAAGTGCATCAGCAGAAACATTCACTGTAAGTGCTGGTCTTTTTAACAGAACTGCAAATGCAACAATCAATCAAGTTAATCTTGAAAATGCAAAAATCAACGTAAACGCTGATATCGAAGAAAAACTTACTGCTGATGTTACTATTGGTGAAGACACACTTCGTATTAATGGAATTCGTTTAGGTTTGATTGTCGGAACTTCATCTGAAACAACAATCAATGGTGCTGTTCAAGTAGAAGATTCAGAAGATGTTACAAATTCTAAAGTTAATGGTGAAATTGTTGGTTACACAAATTTGGTTGGAACAACAGCAAACTCAGGTATGGGTGGTGTAGCAGGTGCAATGCTTCTTGCAAATGATGCAACTGATGGTGTTAACAACTATGACATTAATGTTAAAATTACAAACGCTGGTAACGAAACAAAAAGATCTGAATATGTTGGTGGTGTAGCAGGTTACATTGTCAGCAACACTTCTGGTGAAGTTCTTGTTAAAGATGTTAAAGTAACACTTGATACTGACGCAAAATTCAATATGAACAACAGAGTTGGTGGTGTTGCTGCAAGAATTGAAAAATCTAGAGTTGAAAATGTTACAGTAAATATCACAGTTGCAGATACTAATACAACAACAACAGAATTTGTAAGATGGATTAAAGAAGATAACAGCTTTGCTGATTTACTTTCTGTAGGTGGTGTTGCTGCAGTTGCAAACAATTCTTCATTTGCAAATATTGACGTAACAATTGCAAACACTGCATTTGGTAGAAATGCTGGTGCATTCTACACATTAGCAGGATCAACAGCAACAAACGTAACAGTAACTGGTTCAATTGTTGGTTACACAGCTGATGGATTTGCATTCAAAGTAAATAATTCAAATGTTTACTATCAAGCAGAAACTGAACAAGAAGTTGTTGCAGCAAATGTTGACCTTACTGCATACTATGCAAATGGTTTAGTTGGAAACCTTGCTAACTCTGACCTTGAAGCTCAAGGTGCTGGAGTTGTTAAAGTTATTGCTAACATTCATCCATATGGAACTGAAATTACAGATATCGATATTACAGACTCTGCAGAAAATGCTGGTCTTGTAGGTTACTTCTATGTAACAAATGAAGCAACAAAAGATTATCAAATTGCTAACTTCAATGTTGAAGTAAACGTAGACAACGGAGTTAACATGGCTGGTCTTGTTGCATACATGGGAACACAAACTGGTGACACTTATGTTAAAAACGGTGAAACAGTTGAAGCCGTTGCTCAAAACATTGCTGAAAGAACTGTAGCACTTGTAAACAACAAAGTTGTTGCAAACTTTGCTTCTCATTCAACACAAAACTACAACAATGCTGCAGCTCACAAAGTTGCTGGTGCTGTTGGTATGATTTATGCAAATGCAATCGTTAGTGATAACGATGTTACAATCAACATGAACAAAGATGCAGATGCAACCGCTTATGGATTTGCAATGTTCGGTGGTCTTGTTGCAAGAATTGCTGGTGAAAACGTTACAATTTCTGGAAACAAAGTTGTTGGTGAAGCTTATGCAAACAATTCTGTTTACACAAGAACATTTAATATTGGAACAGAATCTAACCCAGAAAACAAAACATACACTCAAATTACAGCTGGTGGACTTGTTGGTGTTATTGCTCAAATAACAGATAAAACAATCATTGCAGGAAAGAACTTCTTTGCTGATGAAACAACAGCTGCTAATGTTTACCCAGCTGACCAACTTGCTCAAGTTGATGTTTCAACAATTTCAATGACAAACAACGTTGTTGATGTTGATATAACAATCACATACAAACAAGATGAAATTATGAATCTTGCAGGATACAGAGCTCGTTCAGTTGGTGCACTTATTGGTCTCGTAATGAATACTGGTGCTGGTAGTGATGTTAACC
>CAMOCH010000054.1 GCA_946610655.1 uncultured Clostridia bacterium | reverse complement strand
CTTCACGCCTCTTTCATTTGTGTTATGGAGATGCATGCGTAGCATTGAGCTCCAAATAGAAAAGAGGCTTCACGCCTCTTTCATTTGTGTTATGGAGATGCATGTGAAGCATTGAGCTCCAAATAAAAAAAGTCTTCATTCTTCATTTGTGTTATGGAGATGTATGCGTAGCATTGAGCTCCACGTAAAAAGCACCCAGTTGGGTGCTTTTTGTGTGGAGCTGATAACCAGACTTGAACTGGTGACCTCCGCCTTACCAAGGCGGTGCTCTACCGACTGAGCCATATCAGCATATTTAATTATTGTTTGTTTTTGAAATTACTTAAATATTTCAAAAACTCATTTTCTACCAAATTTACGTTCGGTAGCCCGTGTCCGGTACTTCCGGCGCAAACTTAAGTTTGCTTACGCTTTGGCTACAAACTTGCCACCGGCAACTTTGTTTAACGCGTCGCGCCGACTGAGCCATATCAACGCGTCAAAACTCGAATTTTTCTATCACAAATTTAAAACAAATTTGCTCAACTTTCATTCGGTTTTTCCTTTTCAAATTAACTTGATTTCACAACTTAATTTGATTTTAGCAAAATATTTCTTATGTTTGCATTAAGCGAATGCTCAATCATTATACAACGAACTAAGTCACCTGTCAATCAATTCTTAAAAAACGCCACCACTATATTATTCTGCAATTCATTTGACTACAACATAACTTGTTTGGTAAAATACACATGTAAATTTTTTTACATGGAGAGAAAAAAATGAAAGTTGCAATTGTAACCGATAGTAACAGTGGTATCACACCAGAGTTTGCAAAAGAAATTGGTGTAACCGTTGTTCCTATGCCATTCTTGATTGATGAAGAGGAATACTTTGAAGATATTAATCTCACTCAAGAAGATTTTTATAAAAAATTAATGACTGGAGCAAATGTTTCAACCAGTCAACCAAACGTTTATAGCGTTTCAGAAATTTGGAAAGAACTACTTAAAACTCATGATGAAGTTGTTTATATCCCAATGAGCAGTGGTCTTTCTGGAAGCTGTGAAACAGCCGCAAACTTTGCAAAAGAATTTAATGGCAAAGTTGAAGTTGTTGATAACCACAGAATTTCTGTAACTCAAAAACAATCTGTTATTGATGCTGTTAACCTTGCAAAAGAAGGTAAATCTGCAAAAGAAATTAAACAATATCTTTTGGACACAAGTATGAATGCAAGCATCTATATTATGCTTTCTACCCTTAAATATTTAAAAAAAGGTGGAAGAGTTACCCCTGCTGCTGCAATTATTGCAAATATTTTAAAAATCAAACCGGTTCTTACCATTCAAGGTGAAAAGCTTGATAAATTCTGTCAAGTTATTAGCTACGGACAAGGCAAAAAACGTATGCTAGATCAAATAGTTAAAGAATTTGGAACAAGATTTAAATCTCAAATTGAAAAAGGCAATTTAAAAGTGTTTGTGGCCTATACATATGACAAATCAAAAGCCGATGAATTTAAAGCAGAGATTGACGAGGTTATTAAACATTACGGAATTTCTGTTGAATATGTTGATCCACTTAGCTTATCTGTTTCTTGCCATATTGGAGAAAATGCACTTGCAATTGCTTGCTGTGAATGTTATAAACCAGAAAAATAACAACAAAAAAAGAGTTGAAAATTCAACTCTTTTTTTATTCAAATTTTAAAAGTGTTTTGATAACAACCTTATCTTCTGCCCTGGCTTCAACATAAAAGTCTTCATCAAACTTTTTAACATAAAAATCTAATTGTTCGCCCTCATGTGCTTCATTAATAAAGTGTGTTTCATAAGTTTTTAGTTTATGTTTAGATAAAAATTCATTATCAAAGCAGTCGAGAACAAATCTTGCATAAAAACAATTGTTAACATGGTTGTTCACATCAATATCCGAACTTAATATTTTTCTTGAATATTTTCTATTTTCTTCTTCAATTTGATAATTCATTTTTGAGAAATCACCATCAATTGCCCTATCTTCTCTACACTGCATGTCAAAAGGAAATGCAATGGTTTTTGCTGGTCGAATCCTACGAGAGCTGGCATCAATAGCAACCCATTCACTTGTGGCAGTTAAAAACACTTTATCGTCATTAAAAAACTTAGAATCTCTTTCAAATTTAACAGCTGAGTTTTTTATACACCAAGTTTCAGCAACAAAATCTTGTCTCATTTGAGGAAGTTCATTTATTTGAAGTTTAACTTTTGTTGTAACCCAAAAAGCATTGCTACTTTTGAGCAAACTCCACCTATCTGCATTAAGCGCTTCGCAGTGATCATTTGCAATATCTTGCAAAATACCCATAACCGTAGAAAGATTTATATTCATGTTTCTGTCTATAACATAAGACGAAACTCTATAATTGTTTTTAAAAGTATTTTCCATTTTTCACCTACTCAGTTCTAAGTGCAATAACTGGGTCTTTTTTGCTTGCAACATTTGCAGGAACAAGTCCGGCAATAAATGTTAAGAGCATGCTAACAGCAATAAGCACCACTGCCCCAATAATAGGAAGGACTGCAACATTGCCAATGCCAGCAAGAGTGTTAATAACAATGTTTACAGGAATTGTTAATAAAAGCGCAATCAGTATTCCCAAAATTCCGGCAATCAAACCAATAATTAAGCTTTCGGCAGTAAACACAAGTTTGATGTCGCCCTTTGATGCACCAACACTTCTAAGAACTCCAATCTCTTTTGTTCTCTCAAGAACAGAAATATATGTAATAATGCCAATCATAATGCTAGAAACAATAAGCGAAATGCTCACAAATGCAATCAAAACATAGGTGATGGCGTTAATGATTGTTGAAACTGTGCTCATAATAAGGTCAACAGTGTCGGTATAAGTGATTCTGTCGTTCTTTTCTGCTTGATTATTATACTTTTCAATAAAGTTTTTAACAGATGCTTTCGAATCAAAAGAATTAATATATATTGCAATTGAACTTGGTATTGTTTTATCTATTGTTTCAAGCGCTGTTGGAGGATTTGTCATTGCTTCAATTTTTTGATTATGATAAGCAATCATTTTGTCAGTGAAGAATTTACTATAAGATACTCCTTCTTTAAGAGAACCAGCATTTTCAGTATCTCCAAGTCTAACAACACCAACAATTTTTAAAGTGTTTGTGCAAGTACTAACAGCTTGTGAATAATATTGAGCATATTTTGCATAATCTGGATGTTCGTTATCTTTAGATATAAAATATCTAAAATCAACAATTTCTCCCTCATCTTCAACGTAGTAATCTACTTCATCCAAAACTTTAAATTCTGCACCAATAATATCATCATAAGATGCAAGTTTGCTAACTTTGGTGTTAGTAATTAGCCCTTCCATGATATTGTTCATCTGCTCATCACTAACAAGCCCAAGTGAGAACAAAAGGTAATCATCAATTTCACTATTTTTGTCCAACACCAAAAGTGCTTCGTTTGCATGCTCTGCATCATAATTAATAAATCTGCTGTTTGTTCCAACAAGTGTATATTGTGATTCAATGAGTTTTTGATTATCTATCATTTCATTAAATATGTCTGTTGAAAATCCAAACATACTAGACATTGATGCAGAACTTCCTATTGCACTTGGGTCAATTCCTAAATCAATAATTGTAAACACAAGCCCAAGAACCATAGTTTTGTTTGCAAATGTATATGAACCATTTGTGTCCATTTGCTCAATTGCTGAATACAAATTTGTATAATTATTTTCATAAACAAAAGGATACTTTTCTTCTAGTGTGCTACCTTCCACATTGTCAGGTCTATATAGTGTGTATGAACCATCTGCATTTTCAGTGAATGTTATTTTTGTTTTGTCTTTAAAATAGTTGAGTGCATATTTTATAATCATATCCATAATTGCATTGCTTGCAGTTATTTCTTTAACATCTTGAAGAGAATTTATTTCATTGTTTTTAAAAAAACTAAAATCTAGATTGTATGAATACTTAACAGCATTAACATACGGTTTAAGTTCATCTTCATGGTCGTTAATATATGCATAAAATTTTTCAAGATTGTTTGTGCCAAGTGTTCCACCAACATCGTTCATCATTTTTGAAATGTTTTCTTTGATGTAAACTCCATTTTTATCATGGTCAACATTTTTGCTTGTTGAGGTATCTGTAAACATTGACATAATAACTGATGTAAAGTCCACACTTTTTGCACTGATTGTTATTGGATAAGTTGAAAGTGTGTTTTCTTGTGCTCTATTTATATAGTTTTGAAAGCCACTTGAAAGTGCAAGAATAAGAGCTATGCCAAAAATACCAATACTTCCTGCAAAAGAAACCAAAATGGTTCTTGCTTTTTTTGTAAGCAAGTTTTTAAAAGAAAGTGCAAGAGCTGTCCAAAAACTCATACGTTTTACTTTCTTTTTTTCTTGTTTTTTAGCCAATTTTTGCTCTTTTTTATATATTTTAAGTTCTTGTTTTGACATATTTTGCATTTTTTCTTGGTTTTCTTTGGCAATTTTTGCCAATTTCTTTTTATTGTCTGCAAAAACAGTCATTTCTTGCTCTGTTATTGGATTATTATCTCCAACAAGTTCACCATCAAGTATGTTTATTATTCTTGAAGAATACTCTTTAGCAAGATCTGGGTTATGGGTTACCATAATAACAAGTCTTTCTTTTGACACTTCTTTTAACAAGTCCATAACTTGAACACTGGTTTTTGTGTCAAGTGCTCCAGTTGGTTCATCTGCCAAAATAATTTCCGGATTGTTAACAAGAGCTCTTGCTATTGCAACTCTTTGCATCTGCCCACCAGAAAGTTGATTTGGTCTTGAGTTTAGTTTATCCCCAAGTCCAACTTTAATGAGTGCTTCTATTGCTTTTTCTCTTCTCTCTTTTCTATTCACTCCAGAAAGAGTAAGTGCAAGTTCAACATTTTCAAGCACTGTTTGATGAGGAATTAAATTATAACTTTGGAAGACAAAGCCAACAGAGTTATTACGATAGTTGTCCCAGTCTCTGTCTTTATATTCTTTTGTGCTTTTGCCATTTATTATAAGATCTCCAGAGGTGTATTTATCCAATCCACCAACAATATTAAGAAGAGTTGTTTTTCCACATCCACTAGGACCAAGAATACTAACAAACTCGCTATCACGAAAAACAACAGACACACCTTTTAGCGCATGTGTTTGTT
>CAMOCH010000053.1 GCA_946610655.1 uncultured Clostridia bacterium | reverse complement strand
GTTTCCGGCACATTCTTATATGAAAATCAATTAACAGAAATTTATACAGAAAGTAAGAGGTTATTGACATCACAAAATATATACTTCTCTGATATGGAAAATGCTAAATTTCAAGAACTTGCAGTTTTTGCAGATAGTCTAGATTGCAATATTGGAAAAGTTAACTACTTGAACGTTGCAAACTATAACCAAAATAAAAATATTTACAACAATATAATGGACTATTTAAATGTTCAAGGATTTTCTGAATATGGTTATACTATTCAAAATTCTACAACAAGCCAAGAGTTAAAAACCAATAACTATACTGAATTTAAAGATGCATTTTTAAATAATTTTAAAGAGGATAAATCTTACACTGCAACAATATCTAATGGCAGCATGACTATTGACTTTGGAGACCATACTATTACAGCCACAGCAGCAGTAGATAAAGATGATTATAAAGATTTCTTGTTAGCGGTTCAAAAATCTAAAGCATATACTGAAACCATGCCAATATTGGAAGACTATGTAAACAAATTCTGTGAAATACCAATCGCTTTTAAAAGTTTAGAAAATAATACCGAATACATATACAGCTTATACAAATCCTCTTCATACAATAAATGGACCATCCCAGAATACGAAGCTGAATTTGGACAAATCACAGATGAATATGTGTTTGGACAAAACGCCCAAAATCAAAATCAACCAGAAGCATAACATAACAACAAAAAAGTATAACCGAAAATGGTTATACTTTTTTTATCTTCATTTTTCATACTAAATTGTTAAAGTGTTCATTATATGTTGCAACAATTTAAAAAACATACCTGCATGTTCACCATCAATAAGTGCATGATGAAATCTTAAAGACATGTTTAATTTAACTTTGAGCAGTTTTTTCTCAAAGCTTCCCCAAAGTACAAAATTGTCCCAAAAAGTATTTGATTGTTCAAGTGAAATTGATGTAAATGGATAATTAATAATTGCAGATGTTGCAATCAAACTTCCATTATCTTCACTAAAATGTTCACATTTTGTTTTGCAAATTTCATTAATCTTTTTATATTGCTTTTCAAAATCCAAAAAGTTATCAAAAAATTTATAATCTGCATAATACAACCCGTTATCATCACCTTTTATCACTGCATTTGTTTTGCAGTGCTCATAATAATACAAATTGCCATCTTCACCAATTCTATAATGAAATTCATCAATTTTTTCTGCAGCCATCAAAACTGAATAACATATAAGAGCATTCAGACTATGCCCTTTTTTCTTTAATCTATATAAATGAGTTATATCAAAATTGCCAGAAACATTAACACAAGGGTTCGTTTCTTTTATAAATCTTTCATACATTCTTTTTGCTGGTTCGCTCAGCTTATTAACATCAACTAATTTTTTCATAAAATTCTCCAATCACTATTCTTAGTTTAATTATATATACATTAAAACACATAAATCAAATATTTTTTTGCTTTTTCTCTTGACAAATAACAAATAATATTGTAAAATTGCGAATAGTTCGCAAATTGGAGATAATAAAATGTCATATAGCACAAAACAAAGAGAAATACTGTTAGAGTTTTTCAACAGTAACCACGACAAATCTTTTACCGCTCAAGAAATTGCCGAAAAAACATCAAGTAAAGGTATTAGTCAAAGCGCAATATACAGAAATATTGCTGCTCTTGAAAAAAGCGGCAAGCTAAGAAAAACAACAAAAAAGGGTTCTCACACTGCATACTACCAATATGTTGACGAAGATTGTGAAAACCATGTACATATTTCTTGCACAAAATGTGGAAAAACTGAGCACTTAACAAGTAATGATGAATCTCAGCTTATTAAAAACGTTTTAAAAAATTCAAGTTTTGAACTAAACACAAACGAAACAATCTTATATGGCATTTGCAAAGATTGTAAAAAATAAGGAGTAAATTATGGAATGGCTATTAGACGCATTAATTGATTCTGCAAAGTTATTGCCCTTTTTGTTTGTATCATATATCTTAATTGAGGTTGTAGAAAGTTTCACAAGCAAAAAAGTGGCATCATCTTCTTTTTATAAGGGCAAATTTGGCCCACTTATTGGTTCAAGTTTTGGAATGATTCCACAATGTGGTTTTAGTGTTGTTGCAACAGACCTATATAGCAAACAAAAAATTACTGTCGGAACACTTATTGCAATATTCATTGCAACCAGTGATGAAGCTTTACCAATTTTGTTTGGTAATTTGGGTAACGCAAACATTGGCAAAATTATTCTAATATTAATTTTTGCAAAATTCTTTATTGGTCTTGTTAGTGGTTATGTGATTGATGGTTTTTCATATTTATTTAATAAGAAAAGCAAAAAAATTGAAAATAAGTCTGCTGAAAATTTAGCCCACGATGATGGCCATGAAGATTGTGATCATGAGCATTCTCATGAAGAAGAATCTTTTCACAAAGGTTGTTGTGGTCACAGCATAGAAGAAGACAAAATTCACCCAGCAAAGCAGTATTTGTTGCACCCGCTTCTTCACACTCTCAAAATATTTGCCTACATTTTAGTAATTAATATTGCTTTTGGCGCACTCATTAATTATATTGGTGAAGAAAATATAACTTCATTTTTAACAAATGCAAAATATTTTGCCCCACTATTTGCAACACTTATTGGCCTTATTCCTAACTGTGCAAGCAGTGTTGTTTTAACAAATCTACTTGTTATTGGTGGCCTTAATATTTCTGCATGTATTGCTGGTTTAATTATGAATGCCGGAATTGCATATATTGTTCTGTTTAAGCAAAACAAAAATATGAAAGCTAATTTTGGAATTCTTGGAATTATGGCTCTTATTTCAATAATAACCGGCTACACAATGATGTTATTTGGAATATAACAAAAAGAAGTGGAAAATTTCCACTTCTTTTTATCTCTTCCATACAGTGAGTGCTAATATAACAAATAGTAATGCTATAACTAAAATAACGGGTATTATATATTTTGCAAAAAGTGTATCAAATTTACCACTTGCCTCATCAGTGCATGACGCAACAACAACTGGACTTGATTTCACTCTTCCTTCAGTTTAAAAAATTAATTATAATAAAAGCAGAGATTCAATTCTCTGCTTTTTATTTTGTTAAATTATAACTACCATTTAAAAGATCACAAATCTCTTCAAAAGGAACGCTTCCATCAAGTAAAATTGAAATCCATTTTTCTTTATTCATATGATATGCTTTAAAGTAGCCTTTTTTGCTTAGCAATAAATCTCTAAACAATAAATTCTCAGTTTTTACATTAATAATATTAACAATTTTATCACTATCTATTCCTAGTTTATAATATGGCACATCCATAATTATTGCAAACCACTTTCTATTTGAATTATGCCTAAACACAACATAATTTGGATATTTTGACCAAAGTTTTTCTGGTAAACTGCCATATTGTGAAGAAATATAATCAGTTAGCTGATCTTTCATAATAACTCCTATTTGGTGTGTCATGAGGGACTCGAACCCCCAACCTACCGGTTCGAAGCCGGGCACTCTATCCAGTTGAGCTAATGACACATATTTGATATTTTTTATTATACTCGACATCATTTATATTTTCAAGCATTTTTATTTATTCAGTATAATTTATCACGAAAAAGCAATATTTTGCATATTTTTAAAATAAATTTATATAATTTTTACAATTTATGCATATTTTATTGCATTTTTATGTTATAAATATTAAAATTTGAATCAATTTTAAATATTACATAATTTGACATTATACTTAAAATATATTATTCAATAATATTTATTATTGTTGCAATCAATTTGCGTTATGTGCTAATATAAATCATATGGAAAACCAAGAACAAACCAATATTGAAGTTCCTGCACCTGGCAGCGAAGTTGAAATGATAAAGGTGGAGTCACCTAGTTTTTTTGAGCGCCACTTTATTCATTTGCTTGTTGTTTTTGCAATTGGGTTTTTATCTTTTATTTTTGTTTTTGAAATTTATTTAACCCCAATGTATATTGTTGGAAAAAGCATGCAACCTGGCATAAATGCTGCAGCAACAAGTGCTACAGACAAAACCCACACCGACCTTATTTATTATAGACCTGTCAACAATTATACTAATAACGACATTGTGGTTGTTAATTCAGTTAATTACTTAGCAAGTGATGAAGTTTCTTCAATTATTAAGCGTGTTATTGCAAAACCTGGTGATACAATCACTTTTGACCTTGAAGAAGGCACAACATATCATTCTGCAACCTACATAAGAATCCCATATGAGATTAAATTAAATGGAAGTACATTAACAGAATCATATTTAAATGAAGAAAATTGCTACTTATATTGCTCAGTAACTTTGGCTGGCGAATATGATGATAGCGAAGATTACACCTTTTTAAAAGCATTATATAACAGTGTTAAAAAAGTTATTCCAGTTGGCTCAACATACACAAATGCTGGTGAATATTCCTACACTCTTGCCGAAGATGAATATTTTATTTGTGGTGACAACCGAAACAACTCAACAGACAGCAGATACTTTGGCCCTGTTAAAAAGCAAGATATTATGGGCAAAGTAAAAATACACGTTCCTTATGGAAGTAATTTGTTTGTTGGAATTTGGAAAAGCATATTTTCTGCAAAAAATATCATGTATTGTGAATAATTTACAGTAAAAAAACGCAAAAATTAATACTTTTTGCGTTTTTTTATATATTTTATTACATTTATGTTGCTATTTTTTTCAAATATTGCAAAATCACTATATTAAGTATAAAAAATGGCTAAATTTTACTATAATATTAACAAATAATTTATTGTTGCATTATATTTTAATTTATAATAATATATTTTTTGAGGATAAAACATGAAAATTAAACGATTACTTATTACTATTTGCGCAGTTATTGTGTCTTTGTGTTTTGTTGGTTGTGGAAACAATCAATCAAACAACATAAACATGAGCAGATATTTTAACAGCAAAGTGACATCATCTGCAACCAACTACTCTCTTTCTAGTTTCACAGGTAGTTCTTTAGACAATAACACGGTTGCATCACACACTTATTTAAAATTTCAAGGCAATTTAAGCTGGATATATGGAATGACCCTTGAAAGTGCATATTTTTACTTTTATTCAACAAGAACAACCAATTCACAGTTTATCAAAATAACAATTTCTAACCTTGAAGAGGAATACAATCAAACTATTGAGATTGAAACAACAAAGAACACAGGTAAACTTGTTACAATTGATATTGGCAGCATTGTTAAATCACTTTCTGAAGAATTGTATATAACTTTTGCAATTGACGACCCACTTGTTGCAACCGGAACTTATGAGTGGACAATTTATAACTTTGGAATTCGTGGTGAACATAAATAATTTTGAATAATTATTAATATTTTGATTATACTAACAATGTAACCATAAAAATGGTTACTAAAAATAAAAGCGAAAAACTAACTTTTCCACCAAAAATAATTAAGTCAGTCTTTCGCTTTTTTATTTGTTTAGATAAAAAAAGATGCTAAATTTTAGCATCTTTTTTGTTTTTATTCACCTTCGGTTGAAAGTTCTTCATCAATATTAATTGGTTCCAAGTCGC
>CAMOCH010000052.1 GCA_946610655.1 uncultured Clostridia bacterium | reverse complement strand
CATCTTCTTTTGAAATTGTTCCAATTTGGTTATCAAAAATATCAACTTTAATTAATTTTTTATCCATAATTTAAAGTTATCATTTATCGATTAAATTTGTCAACATTATTTAAAAATAAAAAAAACAGCTACTTGGCTGTTTATGATTTGGTGGATCGCCAGGGGTTCGAACCCTGGACCCCCTGATTAAGAGTCAGATGCTCTACCAACTGAGCTAGCGATCCAAAAATATTTACTATATTGTTTTTGAAATTCCTTATATATTTCAAAAACTCGTTTCTTACCAAATAAACGTTTGGTAGACCGTGTCCGGTGCTTCCGGCGCAAACTTATGTTTGCTTACGCTTTGGCTACAAACTTGCCACTGGCAACTTTGATTAACGCGTCGCGCCAACTGAGCCACACCAGCACGTCAAAACTCGAATTCTTTATCACAAATTTAAAAATAAATTTGCTCAACTTTCATTCGGTTTTTCCTTTTCAAACAACATTGTTTCACAATCTTGTTTGAGCTTTTGTTTTTAAGTTTATTTAGATAATATTTGAAGATGCAAAGTGTTTATTATTTCTGCCAACTTTTGAGAATTTGCAGAAATTTCTTCTTTTGTCATCTTTTTTGGATTAACAGCTTCAACATAAAACGGATCACCAATTATTATTTTATTTCTAGAAAAGAATTTTGGTCTTTTTGCTATCGCTGTTGGAATTATTGGAACACCAGATTTACCTGCAAAAATAATTGCACCATCTTTTGTTTCATTCATGTTTGTGGTATCTAGATTTTTATTTCTTGTGCCTTCTGGAAAAATTCCAAGGGGTTTTTTATTTTTTAAAACGTTCATTGCATTTTTAAAGGCCACAACATCTGCATTTTCTCTATCAATTTTTATTGCGCCAAGTTTAGTTAACGCACCACCAAAAAATTTGTTTTTAAACAGCTCTTTTTTTGCTAAGTAATTAATCTTTTTACCTAAACTTATGTCTAGCAAAATAACATCAAAATTACTATAGTGGTTTGCACACAAAATATAGCCAGTTTGTTTGTTTTTAGGCAGGTTTTTTTTGCCTATAACTTTTGTTGGCATAAACAATTTTATTGGCAAATATAGCAATATAAATGTTAACAAAAAAAGCATTTTTTCTCCTTATATTAATAATTTTTATATATTTTTGATTGTTTTGTAATTGAATTTTGCGTTTTTTAATAAATATTGCTTGCGCACGCAGCAGCTGTTGAAAATGCAATTTGCAAGTTAAATCCACCAGTGAGTGCATCAACATCTAGCACCTCTCCAATGAAGTATAAATTCTTTACTAATTTGCTTTGCATATCTTTTGGAGAAACTTGTTTTAAATCAACTCCACCACTTGTTATAACTGCACGATTAAAACCTTCAAAAGCAGTAACTGACAAATCAAAATTTTTAAGCAAATATGCAAGTCTTTCTCTGTTTTCTTTTGTAAGTTGATTTGCTTTATCTGCAAGCATAAGACCAAGCCTGTTTGAAACAATTTCACACATACTTTTTGGAAGAAGACCTTCCAAAAGTGTTCCAACTTGTTTTGCACCCAAAACATTAATATCTCGTGTTATTCTGTCTTCCAACTCTTTTTGACTAATTGCAGGTTTCAAGTCTATATATAATTTTAAATCAGTTGGCTCCTCTCTATTTACAAACGCAGATAAACTTAGCACAATTGGGCCACTAACTCCAAAGTCTGTAAAAAGCATTTCTCCAATTTCTGACTTATACAAACATTTATCTTTTTTGAATGCACTGACCACAACATTTTTCAAACTTAGCCCTTGCAATGCAAAAATATCTAAATCACTAACACAAACACCAACTAGGCTTGGTACTGGTTTAATAATATTATGTCCTGTACTGAGTGCAAAGTTGTATCCATCACCTGTTGAACCAGTTGCCTCGTAGCTTTTCCCACCTGTTGCAACAACAACTGCGTCATACGGAATTTTCTCTCCATCTAATTCAACTCCAGCAACTGCACCATTACTGGTATATATTCCTGTTACCACTTTGCCAAATTCTAATTGAACTTTTTGTTTTTTAAGTTCACTAGCAAGCGCTGAAATAATATCACTCGATTTATCACTAACAGGGAACACTCTATTTCCTCTTTCAATTTTTAAAGGAACACCCAAACTTTCAAAAAAAGCCATTGTGTCTTCACTGTTAAATCTTGTTTCACTTGAAAGTAAAAATTTATTACCATGAACAACATGTTTCAAAAACTCATTACCTGTTGTTGCATTTGTTAAATTGCATCTGCCTTTGCCTGTTATATATAATTTTTTGCCTATCTTTTCATTCTTTTCATATAACGTTACCTGGTGTCCGTTCCTTGCAAGCATTATTGCACAGACTGAGCCACTTGCTCCACCACCAATCACACAAATTTTCATCTTTTACTCCAATTTGTCATTTTTACACCATTTTTTAATATTTTCTATAATAATTTTGCAGTTTTTATATTAATTGTTGCAAATACATAATTTCTGCTGGTCTTAATTCTCTTATCTTGCCTCTATCAAGACTGCCAAGTTTTAAATCTTGAATTGCTGTTCTTTTTAAGAACACAACATTTACACCAACTGCATCGAACATTTTTCTAATTTGTCTGTTTTTGCCCTCGGTTATTTTAACTTCAAGTTTTGTAAATTTATCATCTTCTGACAATCTTTTAATCTTGCATTTTTTAAGTCTTACGCCATCGATAACAACACCAGCTCTCATAACAGCAAGCTGACTCTCTTGAAGTTTACCTTCAACTTTAACCATATATGTTTTTTCAATTTCATTAATTGGACTTGTGAGTTTTTGAGCAAGGTCACCATCGTTTGACAAAATTAACAAGCCTTCTGTTTCATAGTCTAATCTTCCAATTGGTTTAACACCGGCGTATTCTTCTGGAATTAAGTCCATAACGGTTTTACGACCTTTTTCATCTTTCATGGTTGTTATATAGCCTTTTGGTTTATGAAGCATGATATAATAAAAGTCGTTAAGAGAAACAATGTTTCCATCAACTTTAACTTCGTCATTATCAGCAACATCAAAAGCAAGGTTGGTTTCAACCTTGCCATTAACCATAACTCTTCCTGATGTTATATATTCTTCAGATTTTCTTCTGCTTGCAATACCTGCACTCGCAAGGTATCTATTAATTCTCATTTGTCCACCTACTTGTTAGAAATTTTTGATTATTTTTTCAATTGGACTATCATTAGCATTATTATCGTGATTTTCCAAACTGTATATATTATCACACAAAATCAAATTTTTGTCCACAAAAATAAGCAATTCTCCAATCTTTTCATCAATTTTTATTGAACCTATGTTGTCGATTGTTGGCTTAATTTGGATTTCAAGTTTTTCATACTCTTGTTTTGTTAGTGGATATAGTAATTTATCGTTGATTTTTCCACTAATTTCGTCGTTACCAATTTTTACTTTTATTTCACTTATATTTGTTAAATCATACAATTTATATTCATCAAGCGCCTGAGCACACAAATTTCGACACTCATCAAACATTGGACCACAGTTTAAGAGCACACAAGCAAGCTGCATATTATCTTCTTCTCTATACACACTTCCAACAAAACATCTGCCTGCCTTTTTTGTATAACCAGTCTTCACACCATTTGCTCCTTCCATCATTGCTAAAAATTTATTTTTATTTTTTAAATTTCTAAAACCTGCTTTGCCAAGTTCATCATCAATTCTTTTAAACCTGGTCGAAACAATTTCAGCAAAGATATCATTTTTAAGCGCATAAGCTGTTACTTTTGCCAAGTCTTCTGCTGTTGTGTAGTGATTGTCATCATGAAGTCCACTTGGCGTTACCAAATTTGTATTTTCAAGCCCTATGTTTTTGCAAAACTCATTGCATTTTTCAATAAACTCATCAACACTTCCACTGGTGAGTATTGCTATAGCAGTTGCTGCATCATTACCAGACCTGAGCATCAACCCAAAAAGCAGTTCTCTCATGGATAAATGCTCTCCAGTGCGCAAATATATACTTGAGCCCTCAATGCCATGTGCTTCTTTTGGTATTTCAAGTTTTTTATCCAAATTTTCATTGTTTTCTATTGCCACAATCGCTGTGATTATTTTTGTTAAACTTGCCATAGGAAGCTGCTTATTTCCATCTTTTGAAGCAATTATTCTTCCACTATTTACTTCAATTATTGCCATTGATTCTGCCGTTGTGTTATAGTCGTAGGCATATACCTTTTTTGCTCCAATATGAAAACTTTTAACAATAATAAGACTACTAACCGCAACCACCAAAATATAGAACACCACAAACATAAAATTTTTGATATATTTCATTTATTTCTCCTTTACAATTTTGGCAATTTGCTCAGCAACTTTTGGCATGATTTCAAACAACTTCTCTAGTGGTGCAAAATTGTCAACTTTAATTAGATTTACTTTATCTTTATCAATACATAAAAAAGCAATCGGAACAACTGAAATCCCTGAGCCAGTCCCACCAGCA
Organism: uncultured Clostridia bacterium; assembly: GCA_946610655.1. Lineage (GTDB taxonomy): Bacteria > Bacillota > Clostridia > Christensenellales > UBA1242 > RGIG4790. The sequence goes on along the minus strand of CAMOCH010000052.1, from coordinate 1,152 downwards.
AGTGGAAGATTTTTTGTTTTTGCAACTTGTTTATCTTTCCCATTATATTCTCCACCACCTGCAACCAGCCCCAAAGTTATTTTGCTAACTGGAATAATCTTTTTTCCATCTATAACAATCGCTTCTCCAATGATGGTACTAGTGTCCACCATCTTTTTTATTTTTTCAATTGAAAAGCTAATTATTTCTTCTATTCTATTATTTTCCATTTAAATTCTCCTTATGCTTTTTGTTTGCTATCATTTTTGCTGTTACAATTTTATCTATGCTAATTTGCGCACTAGATTTTAAACTAATTTCAAAAACGTTTTCTCCAAATCTTGGATAAACATTCTGATAAATATGAATACACTGATATCTGCTTGCTAATATTTCTGAAACGGCAACAACAACTGAATATATTATTGATGACAACATTGATGTGACACTTGCATCATTTTCACTCCCTAGTAAAAAATATGTTTCGAATTTTGAGATAGTTAATAGGTTTAATACTTCTTTTATAAAAAGTCCCTCTTTCTTTTTATCCTTAACATCAATTTTACTAAAAATATCATGTGTGTTTTGAACGCAAAATCCATCACTATTTAGTTCCATTTTCCCAACCAGTATTTTAAAATTTATTAGTTTGATTGAATAATACATTTTCATGTCTACTGCGTTTAAATAAATTTTAACTTTAACAGGTACTGGCATTTTTACTAAAATAATGAATAGTAAAAAAATTAATCCCGCAATTATTATCCACCTCATATAATAAGTGTGAGATTAATTGATAAATTTTATGCAATAAAAAAAGTTGAATTTCTTCAACTTTTATAAAATGTCTCCACCAAAATCATCATCTAGGTTTGAATCAACAAATTCTGTTTCTTCATTATCTTCCACAGGGTCTTCTTTTATAATTTGAGAAAGTTTATTTTCTACCTCTTCTGGATTTTCTGTTTTTACCTCAAAATTGTTATACAAACTGTCATCTTTTCTTTGATTAATTTTTTGAATATCTTCAAGCATTTGATTGTAGTCTGGCAAATCATCTATTGACGAAATGTCAAAGCGCTTTAAAAATTCATCAGTTGTTCCAAAAAGCGCTGGGTGGCCAACTGTATCTTTTCTTCCAACCACCTCAATAAGTTTATGATCCAAAAGAAC
>CAMOCH010000051.1 GCA_946610655.1 uncultured Clostridia bacterium | reverse complement strand
CAACATTTTTTAATAGAATTGTAGGAAAAAGAATATCAATAGTTAATGACGAGCCTGGCGTCACAAGAGATAGAATATATGCTGATGCTGAATGGTGTGGCCATGCTTTTACTATGATTGACACTGGTGGTATTGAGTTTAACAGTGATGATAATTTTTCTAGACATATTCTAATTCAAGCAGAGCTTGCAATTGATATGGCAGATGAAATTGTGTTTATTGTTGATGGAAAAGAAGGTTTAACTGCTGGAGATTTAGATGTTGCTCAAAAATTAAGAAGAACAAAAAAACCTGTTATTTTGGTTGTTAACAAATTGGATAATTATAAACCAGAAGACTTGTATGAATATTATTCACTTGGTCTTGGTGAACCTTTTGGTATTTCTGCTGAACAAGCACTTGGCCTTGGAGATTTGCTTGATGAAATTGTTAAGAATCTTCCTGAAAACACAAAAGAAGAAGATGATGACTCTATTAAAGTTGCGATTGTTGGAAAACCAAATGCAGGAAAATCTAGCATAATTAACAAACTTGTTGGAGAAAATAGAGTTATTGTTAGTGATGTTGCAGGAACAACTCGTGATGCAGTTGATATTCCGTTTAAGTGCAATAAGAAAAAATATACACTAATAGACACAGCAGGGCTTAGAAGAAAAAGCAAAATTGAAGATGAAACAACTGAAAGATATAGTGTGTTTAGAACAATTGATAGTATTCGTCGTGCTGATGTGGTTGTGCTTGTGATAGATAGCAACGAGCCACTTAGTGAACAAGATGTTAAAATTGCAGGGCTTATTCATGAAGAACTTAAACCAAGTGTTATTGTTATGAATAAGTGGGATTTAATTACAAAAGAAACATCAACAATGAATAAATTTGACAAACAACTTTCAGTTGATCTTGCGTATATGAGCTATTTTAAAAGTGTTTATTTAAGTGCTCTCACTGGTAAAAGACTTGAAAAACTTATGGAAGCTGTTGATGAAGTTTGGGAAAATGCAAACAAAAAAATTACTGCTGGCAACTTGAATGAAATTATTCAAAATGCTTATGCAATAAGCAACCCACCTGCAAAAGGTGGAAAAAGATTAAAAATCTTTTATGCAACTCAAACAGGAACAACACCTCCAACATTTGTCTTGTTTGTTAATGACACAGATTTGATGCAAGATAACTACAAAAGATATATTGAAAATAGCATTAGAAATGCAGTTGATTTTACGGGAACTCCAATAAGGATAACACTAAAATCTAAGAAAGAAGAAGATATTTATTAGGAGATAATTATGATTTGGTGGCATATTGTTTTGACTGTTATATGTTCATACTTATTTGGCAATATTTCTGTTGCCAGAATGGTCTCTAAGTCGCAAAAACAAGATATCACCAAACTTGGAAGTGGAAACCCAGGAAGCACAAATATTCTTAGGAACTATGGACTTAAAATGGGCATACTTAATTTGGTGCTCGACATAACAAAAGGCGTTGTGCCATGTCTAACGGTTTGGCTTGCAACACAAAATATTTGCTTACTATATATTTCAGGTGTTTCTGTTATTGTTGGGCACATTTTCCCTGTATTTTATAAATTTAAAGGTGGAAAAGGTATTGCAACAATGCTTGGTGTGTTTATGGTGGCAGATCCATTGGTTACATTGATTGTTATTGCAAGTGCAACAGTTTGTTGGCTTCTTTTTAAATATGGTTCACTTTCAAGCTTTTTGTGCATAACAGTTCTAACTGTTTACGAAGGCATAAAAGCAAAATCTTTTGTTGAACCAGATAAATATATTGTTAGTGTGCTACTTTTTGTTATTTTCTGTTTAACTTGGTTTGCACACAGGTCAAACATTAAAAGGCTTATAATTGGAAAAGAAAGTAAGGTTGACCTTATTGCAAGTGCAAGAAAGAAAATAAAAAATAACACTGTTGGTAAATAATTAGCATTTTAATTGAATATAATAGGAGATAGATATGAAATCAAATAAGATTGTATGTAATATTTTGGCTGTGCTTGGATATTTTTATGGAGTTGCGTTAATTGCAACGCTCATATTGATGCCGGTTGGTATTTATTCAATAATTGCAGCACGTAGATTTTCAGATTATTCTGAAATGAATGGAGTTGAACTTGCAATGCACAAAAATGCATTAACTGGTTGGGTTATTTTTGCTTGCATTTTGTATTTTCCATTTGGACTAATATCTTTGCTTACTTTAAAAAGTGTAAGTAATGAAATTAGTGTTACAACTGTTGAAGAAAAACCATCAGAAACAAAACAAGAGGCAGTGGAAGTTGAAGTGTTAACTCCAACAAGTGATGAGGAAAAGAAGGAAAAACTTGAAAAACTTAAACGTTTTAAAGAAAATGGACTAATTACCGAAGAAGAGTTTAATCAAGCAAAAGCAGAACTTGAAGAAAAATAGGTAATAAAAAAACCACGAAATTTCGTGGTTTTTATTTTTTCTAAAATTCGCAGTTCTTTGGTGTTCTTGGGAATGGAATAGAGTCACGAATGTTATCAACACCAGTAAGATACATAACAAGTCTTTCAAATCCCATACCAAAACCTGAGTGAACGCAAGAACCAAATTTTCTAAGGTTTAAATACCAATCAATTGCAGATTTATCAACTCCCATTTGGTCGCATCTTGCGATGATTTTATCATAATTTTCTTCTCTTTGGCTTCCACCCATAAGTTCACCAGCACCAGGAACTTCAAGGTCAACAGCGGCAACGGTTTTACCATCTGGGTTTAATTTCATATAGTATGCTTTAATATCTTTTGGCCAGTTTTTAATAAATACTGGGCCACCAAAATATTCAGTGATGTATTTTTCATGTTCTTTTGCAATGTCGCCACCTTCTTCTGGAGTAAATTCCCATTTAACAGGGGCTTTTTGTAAAATTTTAATAACCTCGCTGTGGTCAATTCTTGTAAATTTGCTAGTAACCAATTTTTCAAGTTTTTTTCTCAAACCGTTTGAAACAAATTTGTCCAAGAAATTAATTTCAGTAGAGCATTTTTCAAGAACATATGAAACAACGCTTTTAAGCATTTCTTCTTCAATATCCATAAGTCCGTCAAGGTCACAAAAAGCAATTTCAGGTTCAATCATCCAAAATTCATTTGCGTGAGTTTTTGTGTTAGAGTTTTCTGTTCTAAAAGTAGGTCCAAAAGTATAGATTTTGCTGTAAGCAAGAGCAAAAGCTTCACCATGAAGTTGGCCAGAACCAGTAATATAACTTTTTTTGCCAAACAAATCTTTAGACATATCAACTTTTCCATCTTTTGTGTATGGAAGGTCATCAAAATTAAAAGTTGTTATTTTAAACATTTGATCGCTGCCTTCACAGTCGGTTGTTGTGATAAGTGGAGTGTGAACATACATATAATCATTTTCTTGAAAATATTTGTGAATTGCATATGCAGCAACACTTCTTATTCTAAACACAGCGTTAAAAAGATTTGTTCTTGGACGAAGATAAGCAATTTCACGCAAAAATTCAACACTGTGATGTTTCTTTTGAAGAGGATATTCATCTGTTGTTGCATTAACAATTTCAACGGCATTTGCTTGAATTTCAAAAGGTTGTTTGTTTTCTGGTGTGCAAACAAGAGTTCCTGTTACAATAACAGAAGACCCAGCGTTAAGATGAGAAATTGCTTCATAATTATTAAGAGAATCATTAAAAATAACTTGAACGCCATTAAAACTTGTTCCATCGTTCAAATCCATAAATCCAAAAGTTTTGCTGTTTCTAACGCTTTTTATCCAGCCAGCAACAGTAACATTTTGTTTGTCAAAGTCCTTATAAGATGCATGTAATTTTTTAATATCAATTTTTTTCATAATAATTCTCCTAAACGTAATAAACATAAAGAATAATAATGCAAAGAGACGATTTTGTCAACTTTATGTGAAATTTTTGTTGAGTTTGTTGTCATTTTTTGATATAAAACAAACAAATTTTATAATTTGCTTGAAAATGTTTTTTATTTTTGTTAAAATAATTGTAATTTAAAAGGAGAGAAACACATGAAAAAGTTTTTTAAAGAATTTAAAGAGTTTATAAGCCGTGGGAATATTCTTGATATGGCTGTTGGTGTAATTATTGGTGGTGCATTTTCGGCAATAGTTGGTGCATTTACTAATGGCATTATTATGCCACTTGTTAATCTTGCACTTTCAGGAAGTGGTGATGGATTATCTAATGCTTTTACATTTCTTAAAAAGGCATATGTAATTGAAGAAGGAGTGCTTACAGACAAAATTGACCTTGCAAACAGTATCTACATTGATTGGGGTGCTTTTATAACTGCAGTGCTTAACTTTTTGATTATTGCAATGACATTGTTTATTATTATTAAAGTTGCAATGGCAAGCAACAAAGCATTTGCTAAAGCAAGAGAAGCTGAAGCAAAAAACAAAGCGGCAAAAGCAAACAGAAGAGAAATGAAGGCTGCTGGTGTTAATGTTAAAGATAAAGAAGCTGTTAAAAAATATCAAGAAGAAAAAGCTGCCAAAGAAGCTGAAGAAAAGGCAAAGGCAGATGCAGAAGCTGCTAAAAAGGCTGAAGAAGAAAGAAAAGCAAATCCAACTCAAGAAGATTTGCTTAAAGAAATTAGAGATCTTCTTAAAAAACAAGCAAAATAGTATAAAAAAACATCACAATTTGTGGTGTTTTTTTTATAAACAATATTGACAAAAAATCTTGTCTTGTGATATTATAAATCAGCCTAAATAATTGAAGATGGGAAAATTGGGAGGCAAAATGGCAACAATAAAAATAAATTTATATGAACTAATTTCAATATATATGACAACCTTAAAACAAAGAGTTGTTGATCAAGAAGAGCTTAATTTATGGGCAGAATTTGTGCAAGATTATTTTGATGAAAACAATATGAATTTGTTGGTTTTAGATTTTGATAAAGAAAATATGAAAAACTTTAAAGAAAGAAACTTTAAATCAGAAATTTTCAAAGTTGAAAAAAACAAAGTTGATAAAAAGAGCTTAATTTTTAAAATAGATGAAGGTTCAACACTTTCTAGTGTTCAAGAAATTTTGAATTTGGAAGGAGTTTTGGACTTATATATAAATCCAATAAGAAAAGACTTGGCAAACCAATATAAATTGTATAAAGCTGAAAAACAAGCACAAATTAATAAGTAAAATAAAAACAACCATTATCTTGGTTGTTTTTTTATGTATTCAATAACTTTTGGGGCAGCAATAATAAACCATGTTGCATATTTTGTTGGATTGTTTGTAAGATCAAGAGCAAGTTCATCAATGTCAACCCATTTTAAATTTTCAACTTCTTCTTTGTTTATTTTATATGAGCCATCAAATTTGCCAACAATAACATGGTCAAATTCGTGTTCATATAAGTCATCGGCATATTTTGATAAATAGGTGAAAGTAAAAAGTTCTTTAAGTGGTGGAGCAATGATCCCGACTTCTTCTTTCAGCCTGATTTTTGCATCTTCAAGCACATTATCTGTTCTTGGATGAGAGCAGCATGTGTTTGCCCAAAGCCCACCAGAGTGATATTTATTAAAAGCTCTTTGTTGAATAAGCATTTTATTTCCGTTATACAAAAAAACAGAAAAAGCTCTGTGCAAAATTGGCTGTTTGTGAGCATCTTCTTTTGAAATTGTTCCAATTTGGTTATCAAAAATATCAACTTTAATTAA
>CAMOCH010000050.1 GCA_946610655.1 uncultured Clostridia bacterium | reverse complement strand
AGAATAAATCTTCCAAAATTTACATTGATTGGGGCAACCACAAAAGCAGGAACTCTTGCAAGCCCACTAAGAGATAGATTTGGCGTGTTGTGTCGTCTAGAACTATATACTCCAGAGGAACTCGCAACCATTGGAAAACGCTCTGCGAATATTTTAAATATTGATATTGATAATGAATCTGCAAAAGAAATTGCAAGCCGAAGTAGAGGAACTCCAAGAATTATAAACAGACTTCTTAAAAGAGTTAGAGATTTTGCTGAAGTTGTTGGAAAGGGCAAAATTTCTATTGATATAACCAAACTTGCTCTTCAAAAAATGGATATTGATGAGCTTGGTCTTGATATGGTTGACAGAAGATTGCTTCTTACTATGATTGATAAATTTAAAGGAAAACCAGTTGGTCTTGATACGCTTTCTGCTGCAACAGGTGAGGAAGCTGAAACTATCGAAGAAGTTTATGAGCCATACTTATTGCAACTTGGATTTATTAGTAGAACTCCAAGAGGAAGAATTGCACTTGAGCCAGCTTATAAGCATTTAAATAGACCATATGCAGAAGGATAATATGAAAACTAGTGATTTTTATTATGACTTACCACAAGAGCTAATTGCTCAAACACCTGTTGAACCTAGAGATTCCTCTAGGCTTTTGGTTTATGATAGAAAAACAAAGCAAATTGAACATAAAATTTTTCATGATATTATTGATTATCTTGATGAAAATGATGTTTTGGTTGTAAACAACACAAGAGTTATTCCTGCAAGAATTTTTGGGTATAAAGAAACTGGTGCAAAAATTGAAGTGTTACTTTTGAAGAGAACAAAACTTAACACATATGAAGCACTTTTAAAACCAGCAAGAAAAGCACCAAAAGGAACAGTTTTGCATTTTAGTGAAAAACTTAATTGTGAGATTATTGATGATGTTGAAGAAATTGGTGGCAGACTTGTTAAATTTAATGTTTTGGAAGGAACTCTTGAAGAGCAACTTGACAAACTTGGAGAAATGCCACTTCCTCCATACATAAAAGAAAAATTGAAAGATAAAGAAAGATATCAAACTGTATATAACAAAATTGAAGGCTCAAGCGCTGCACCAACTGCAGGGTTGCATTTTACAACTGAGCTACTTGATAGAATTAAAGCAAAAGGAATTAAAATTGCAGAAGTAACACTTGATGTTGGCCTTGGAACATTTAGACCAGTTGCTGTTGAAAATGTTGAATCTCATGTTATGCACAGCGAAAAAATATATGTGAATGAACAAACAGCGAAAATGCTTAATGATGCAAAAGCACAAGGCAAACGCATTATTGCAGTTGGAACAACAAGTGTTAGAACTCTTGAAAGCATGACTGACGATAATGGCATTTTGCATAGTGGAGAAAAGGAAACAAGTATTTTTATTTATCCAGGATACAAATTTAAATTTGTAGATAGTTTAATCACAAATTTTCACTTGCCAGAAAGCACACTTATCATGCTTGTTTCAGCATTTGTTGGCAGCAGAGAAGAAACTTTAAATATTTATAACACTGCTGTTAAAGAAAAATATAGATTTTTTAGCTTTGGCGATAGTATGTTTATTAAATAATCAGGTGTTATATCACACATAGCACTTTTAAATATAGGAAAAATAAGGGAATTATATGAAACACAATCCAAACTTTGATTTTAAGGTTAAACAAAAATCATCAAATACATTTGCAAGAATTGGTGAGCTTAAAACTCCTCATGGAGTTATTGAAACACCAGTTTTTATGCCTGTTGGAACAAGAGCAACAGTTAAAGCTGTTGAACCAAGAGAATTAGAAAATGATATTCATGCACAAATTATTCTTGCAAACACATATCATTGTTATTTGCGCCCAGGCGAAGATCTTGTTGCAAAAGCAGGTGGACTTCATAAATTTATGAATTGGAATCACCCAATACTGACTGATAGTGGTGGATTTCAAGTCTTTTCGCTTGCAGATTTAAATAAAATTACAGAAGATGGCGTTGAATTTAAAAGTCATCTTGATGGCTCAAAACACTTTTTTTCGCCAGAAAAATCAATTGATATTCAAAATAAATTAGGCGCAGATATCATCATGGCATTTGACGAATGTTCAGACTATGGAGTTTCTTATGAATATGCAAGAAAAGCCTTAGAGAGAACTAATCATTGGCTTGATAGATGCATTGATTATCATAAAAATCCAAAACAAATGCTATTTCCAATTGTTCAAGGAAACTTTTTTGATGATGTAAGACTTGAATCTCTTGAAAAAGTTAAATCTGTTGCTGATGTTGGTTTTTCAATTGGTGGGCTTTCTGTTGGTGAACCAAAAAAACGTATGTATGAAATTATGGATTTGATGGCACCACATTATCCAGAAGATAAGGCAAGATATTTGATGGGTGTTGGCAGCCCAGATTGCTTAATTGAAGGGGTTATTCGTGGAATAGACATGTTTGACTGTGTTCTTCCAACAAGAATAGCAAGAAATGGAACTGCATTTACCAGCACTGGAAAAATTGTTATCAAAAATGGAGAATATAAAGAAAGCTTTATTCCTCTTGATAATGAGTGCGATTGTTATGCCTGCAAAAATTTCACCAGAGCATATATCAGGCATTTGTTTAACGTTGATGAAATTTTGGGTGCGCAACTTCTTAGTATTCACAACCTTAGGTTTTTGACTAATCTTATGGAACAAATAAAAAAAGCAATTAGAGAAGATAGATTGTTAGAATTTAGAGATGAATATTTAAAGAAGACAAATTACAAATAATCTACAAAAAACAACAAAAATATTTACACTTGCAATTATTTATGGAAAAAATTATTATAAATTTGTTGCAAACATAAATTTTTTTTGATAAACTTTGATTATTAATTTTTAAGGAGAATTTTATTATGCAAAACAATTGGTGGATTTACATCGTTCTTATTGGACTTATGGCAGTTATGCTTATTTTACCTATGATTACAAACAGAAAAAGAAGCAAAGATTATAATAATATGCTTGACTCTATCCGTGTTGGAGACACAATTAGAACAATTGGTGGTATTATTGGAAGAATAACAAAAATTAATGAAAAAGATGGTTACAAAACTATCATTATTGAAACTGGTGCAAAAAATGCAAAAACCACAATGGAACTTGATTTTGCTTCAATTTATTCAGTAGTAAACCAATCAAAAGCTGCTGAACCAAAAAAAGAAGAAAATAAAGAAGCTTCTCAAAATGCAGAAGCTAAAGTAGAAGAAAAGGTTGAAGATAAAGCTGCAGAAGCTGAAAAAGTTGAAACAACTGCTGCAAAAGAAGAACCAAAAACAAAAAAGAAAGCCACAAAAGCAAAAAAATCTAAATAGTAAAATCGGTGCAATTATTGCACCTTTTTTATTGCATAAAACAAAACTTACTTGCATAAATTTTATTAAAGAGGTTTGTGCAATGAGTAATGTTGAAACTATTAAAACAAAAAATACAAATAGTATATTTCAGTTTATTAAAGCTCTTATAATTTCGCTAATTATAACGTTTGCGTGTATTATTGTGTTTGCAATAGTGATTAAAGTTGCAAAACTTGATGATGGGGTTATTGTTCCAGTAAACATGATAATAAAAGCCATCAGTATTTTGGTAGGAACCATCATCTTCACAAAAAGCAGAGAAAAGGGGCTTATTAAAGGATTAATTTTTGCTGCAGCTTACACATTATTATCATTTATAATTTTTAGCGCACTTGCGCACGAATTTGTATTCAATTTTTCATTAATTTTAGATTTTATCTTTTCAATGATTGTTGGTGCAATAACTGGTATAATTAGAGTTAATGCAAAAAAATAGAGTAACCTTTGGGTTACTTTTTTCGTTTTTATCGTATAAATAGGCATTTATAGCGAAAAAATTAAAAAAAAGGATTGACCAAACTACAATTTGTATTGTATAATTGCAAAGTAAAAAACTTTAAGGAAAACAAAATGAAAACAAAAAAAGCTAAAAGTCCATTACTTATTATTTCATTATTATCATTGGTTATCATTATTGTTTCAATTTTCACATTTATTCCAATGCAATTTGGAACAACAACTTACACAGGAGTGTGGGGCGCAATTGGTATCTCATCAGATGTGTATGGTGGAATGTATGCAGAATATGATATAACCGGTGATGCCAGCAAAGCTGACATAACTAATAGCATGGGCATCATTAAAAAAACATTGCAAGAACAAGGATATGAATCTAGCAGTGTATATAGTATTGATGGAGACAAAATTAGAGTTGAAATTGGTTATCCAAAATCAGTAACCAATAGTTTTTCTAGTGCTTACTCAGACCTTACAAGTGTTGCCTCTGGAGCACTTGAATTTCGTTCTTCTTCAAGTTCAGACTATAAAGCTGTAACTGCAAAAGATCATATTAAAGAGGTTAAAGTTGTTGACTATCAAGGTTCAACATATTTGTCTATTGTTTTAAACGATGCCGGAACAGAACAATATAAAAGCATTTGCACAGCAAGCTCAAGCACAACAATTTATGTTTATATGGGCAAAAACATGCAAACAAGCTTTAGTGTTCCTTCAAGCACAACAGACTATTCTCAAATTCAACTTTCTGTTTCAAGTTATGACTCAGCAAAAGATTTTTACTATAAAGCAATGTATGGTTCACTTTCAATAACCCTTAACAGTGATACAGTTGTTATCAACACAATGACAAGCACATATTCACTTGGAACAAAAGAGGGCGTTAGTGTTCTATTCTATATTTTGATTGCACTTATTATTGCAGCTCTTGTTGCAGGATTTATCTTCCTTGCAATTAAGTATAGAATTGTTGCAGTTCTTATGCTTCCATTAATGCTTTTAAACGCAATCATTGCTTGCTGGATTTTTGCTGGTGTTAGCATTATTGAAATTAATATTACATCGCTTATTGCAATCATTTTGGGTATTTCCTTAGTATTTACTGGTGCAATTTCTTATATGGAACGCATCAATAATGAATACAAACAAGGTAAAACCATTGATGCAAGTATTGAAGCAGGAACAAAAAAGGCCAGACCTGCACAAATAATTTCTAGCATTATTGTTGTTGCCATGTTTGCTGTATTTGCACTTTTAATCAAAGGTGAAGTTGCTTCTGCAAGCTTGATATTAGTTATATTTGGATTTTTAAATGCACTCACAAATATTGTCCTTCTTCCTTTGTTTGTTAACCTCTATAACAAAACAAATAAAAACCAGGGCAAACCATTTGGTTTAAAACAAGAGGAGAACATAAATGAATAAGAAATATCCACTTAAAATATTTGCAGTTATTTCTCTTGTTATTATTGTTATTGCATCAATAATCACTGGAGTTTTGGGAGTTCACTCATCAATTGAAATTGGTGGGGGAAGTCAAATTGCCATTCAAACTTCATATGAAAATGCAGACCATGTTATGGTTGATGGAAGAGAAAATGTTAATGCATATTTAAAGAAAGTTAAACCAATTTTGTCTAAACATGGTGCATATGTTGATTCATATTTTGTTGAAGACAAATTAACCGACACATATCTTGTTATTAGAATGACAAAACAAAATTTGAAAGATATTGAATCAATCAAAACAGAAATTGCAACAGAACTAGATATTGATGCTGCTCGCATTTCTGACGTTCAAAAAATAGATTCATATTTTTCAAACAAAACAATGTTATTTGTTGGACTTGCAATCCTTGCAATAATCGTTATAGCATTCTTCATTGGTTTGTTTAGATACGGCATAGTTGGTGGAACATCACTTTTGTTTGCAATTATGCATAACATTATCATGTCTCTTGCATTAATTTTCTTAACAAGAGCACAACTTTCTATGATTGGCATTGTTTCAATTATAGCTCTTACTGTAATTGGAATATTTGCATATGTTTATATGCTTGAACAAGTTAGAGAAGATAAAAAGAGCAAGCAATATCAAGATTATTCTCATGCAGATTTGATGATAACAGCAACCAAAAAGAACAAAGCAATAATATTTATGGCTGCAGCTATTGTGGTTGTATCTATTGTGTTAGCACTTGTTCCTATTAATCATATAAGATTTGCAGGACTAAGTATGTTCCTTTCAACAGTTGCTGCTGCTTACACATTCTTTGGAATTAGTCCAGCAATTTATGCAGCGCTTAGTGAAATTCAATCTCAAAGACAGAAAGATAAACTTAGCACAAACGTTAAACCTGCAAAAACAAAGAAAACAAAATAAAAATTTAATTGGCCTTTTGAAAATTTTCAGAGGGCCTTTATTTTTGGAGAAAAATGAAAATTAATTTAGATAAAAGGATAACTG
>CAMOCH010000049.1 GCA_946610655.1 uncultured Clostridia bacterium | reverse complement strand
TTTTGAAAAAATAAACATATAAAAAACCAGTCATCTGACTGGTTTTTTTTGTTTACAAAATTATTGAATTTGAGAAAGTTTAACAAGCTTTGATAATCTTTTGTTTGCAAAAATTGCAGAATTTTCAAGCAAATGTTGTGCATTTTGTGGATTTACCTTAGAAAGTGTGAAATATCTTGATTGAAGCATTGCAAAATCTGCAAATTTTTTGGTTGGAGTGGTGCTATCAAGTGTTAATTTTTCTGTTGTTGGGTTATATCTATATATTGGCCAGTATCCACTTTCAACTGCAAGTTTTTGTTGGTTTGGTGTGTTGCTCATGTCTGTTCCGTGATTTATGCAAGGGCAGTATGCAATAATGATTGATGGACCATTGTGTTCTTTAGCTTCTTTAAATGCAGAAATTGTTGCTTGCATGTTTGCACCAAGTGCAACTTGTGCAACGTAAACATTTGGGTAAATTCTAGCAAGGGCACCAAGGTCTTTTTTGTGTGTTTGTTTGCCTTTGCTTGCAAATTTTGCAACAGCTCCCATTGGGGTTGCCTTGCTGGCTTGCCCACCGGTGTTAGAGTAAACTTCAGTGTCTAGCACCAAAATATTAACATTTTCGCCACTTGCAAGAACATGATCTAGACCGCCATAGCCAATATCATAAGCCCAACCATCTCCACCAATTATCCAAACAGAAGTGTCAACAAATGCGCCGTCCAAACTTATAATGTTTTGAGCAACTTTAAACGCAAGTTTGTTTTCTTCACTTATGTTTTTAAGAGCGTTTAAAATTGTTGTTGCAAGTTCTCCAGAATGGTTGCCAGATTTCCATTCTTCAAACAATTTATTGATTTTTGTTCCAAAAATATTTTCATTGATTGAAAAATCAATAAGTTTTTCAAGAAGTTCACGGTTGTTATCATATGCTTTTTTCATGCCAAGACCAAATTCGGCATTGTCTTCAAACAAACTATTTGCCCAAGCTGGTCCCATACCGTTTGCACGTTTTGTGTATGGGCAGGTTGGGGCACTTGCTCCATAAATGCTGCTGCAACCTGTTGCGTTTGCAATGAGCAGGTTTTCTCCAAATAGTTGAGTTAAAAGTTTAATATATGGTGTTTCACCACAGCCAGCACAAGCTCCAGAAAATTCAAACAATGGTTTTTCAAATTGACTGCCTTTTATGGTAAATTTGTTAAAGACAGTTTGAGTGTTTTCATGATTTTCAAGAAGTTTGTAGTATTTTTCTTCTTTTTCTTTAATCTCGTCGGCTTTAACCATAACAAGAGCTTTTTCTTTTGCAGGGCAAACAAGCACGCAGTTTGCACAGCCTGTGCAGTCTTTTGGACTGATTTGAATTTTAAAATTATATCCAGGCATGCCAATGGCTGGTTTTGTCTCCAAATTTTTGCAAATTTTATCATCTTGTTTAATTAGATATGGTCTAATTACTGCATGAGGGCACACAAGAGAGCAGAAATTGCATTCGATGCAATTTTCACTTTTCCACATAGGGAGTTCTGCAGCAATGTCACGTTTTTCAAATTTTGTTGTGCCTGTTGGCATTTTGCCACTTTGATTCATGGCAGAAACAGGCAAACTGTTGCCTTTTCCTTCCAAAATTGGTTTTATGTAATTATCAAAATAAAAGTTTTTAGTTTTTATTGATTCTTCACTAAGTAAATTTTTCCAGGTTGCAGGGTAAGAAACTTCAAACAAATTTTGAACAGTTTCATCAATTGCTGCATAGTTTTGGTTTAAAACTTGTTCACCTTTGCTTGCATAAGATTTTTTTGCCATAAGTTTGATGTATTCAATAGATTTTTCAATTGGCAAAAAGCCACCAATGGCAAAAAATGCAGTTTGCATAACAAGGTTTATTCGTCTTCCAAGACCAACGCTTGTTGCAATTTTTTCTGCATCAATAGCAAAAAACTTAAGATTTTTTTCTGCTATTGTTTTTCTCACTTTTTGTGGAATATATCTTTCAAATTCTGCAAGTGTTTTATATGGGCAGTTTAAAAGGAATATGCCACCATTTTTAATGGTAGAGAGCATATCATATTTTTCCAAGAAGCTTTTATTGTGACAAGCAACAAAATTTGATGATTCAATCAAATATGGTTTGTTTATTGGTTTTTTGCTTATTCTAAGGTGACTTGTTGTTAAACTTCCAGATTTTTTGCTGTCATAAACAAAGTATGCTTGACCAAAAAGATTGGTGCTGTCACAAATAATTTTAATACTACTTTTGTTTGCAGAAACAGTTCCGTCCGAACCATAACCATAAAACAAACAGTTTGTTAAATGACTTTCGTCAAGTGAGAAGTTTTTTATTTCAAGTGAAGAGTTGTTTTTGTCATCGAAAATTCCAATAGTAAAGTGATTTTTTGGGCTTTTCTTTTGTGCATTTTCAAACACGCTCAAAACCATTGCTGGTGTGAATTCTTTGCCAGAAAGGCCATATCTTCCGGCAACAACATTAATATAATTTTTTGTTTCTGCTAAGCTTGAAATAACATCTTGAGCAAGTGGTTCATAAATACTTCCACATTCTTTTGTTCTGTCTAGCACGGTGATGGTTTTTACTGTTTTTGGAAGAGCTTTTACAAAATGTTCAGCAAAAAATGGTCTAAAGAGTCTAACTTTAACAGCGCCAACGCTGTGTCCAAGTTTTGCAAGGGCAAGAGTGGTTTCAATAACGGTATCTGCACCAGAACCCATGCAAACAATAACATTTGTTGCATCTTTTGCACCGTAATACTCATATAAGTCATATTTTCGACCAGTAAAATTTTTGATTGCACCAAAAATTTCTTTCAAATTTTGGTCAATATTTTTATAACTTTCTTCAGCAAGTTCACGATTTTGGAAGAATATCTCTGGGCCTTGGTTTGTTCCTTGTGCTTCTGGATAAAGTGGAGTGAGAGAAGTTGGTCTTTTTAAATTTATATTCAAACTAAGGGCAATATCTTGCGCTGTTTTGTCATCAATAGAATCAATTGTGTTAATTTCATGACTTGTTCTAAATCCATCAAAAAAATGCAAAACAGGGATGGAAGATTTTAATGTGAGAAGATGGCTTGCAAGTGCCATATCTTGTGCTTCTTGAACACTGCTTGATGCGATAAAAGTAAAACCTGTTTGTCTGCATGCATAAATGTCGCTGTGGTCACCAAAAATAGAAAGAGCATGAGTTGCAACAGTTCTTGCTGCCACATGAATGACGCAAGGCAATTTTTCTCCAGCAATTTTATACATATTTGGTATCATAAGTAGAAGCCCTTGACTTGATGTGAATGTTGTTGCATTTGCGCCAGCAGAAAGAGCTCCATGAAGAGCCCCAGCAGCGCCTGCTTCTGACTGCATTTCAGTTACTTTAACAGGACTTCCAAACAAATTTGTTTTGCCAGCAGCACTCCAAGAATCAACATTTTCTGCCATTGGGCTGCTTGGTGTGATTGGATATATAAAAGCCATATCGCTAAAAAGATAGCTCATGCTTGCGCAAGCTGTGTTTCCATCAACTGTAATTTTTGCCATAAAAAACCTCTAAAATTTATTTCACTATTAATTATATGAAAAATAAAATATATAGTCAAATAAATGAAAATAATGTATTGAAATTATCTGACGCATATGGTATAATTTTGTCATGAAAAATTATAAAATTGTTGTTGAGTATAACGGAAAAAATTACAGTGGTTGGCAAATTCAAGAAGGAAAGGTAACCATTCAGGGAGAACTTGAACGTGCTGTTTTTGAAGTTACTGGCGAGACCACTCAAGTTGTTGGCAGTGGAAGAACAGATGCAGGAGTTAGTGCCAAAGCACAAGTTGCAAATTTTTTAATAAACAAAGAAATGAATTTAAATAAGTTTGCACTTGCTTTAAATGCTCACTTGCCAGATGATATTGCTGTTAGGCAAGTTGAGTTTGTTGATGAAGATTTTAGTGCAAGATTTTCTTCAAAGAAGAAAACATATAATTATTATTTTTATGTAAGCAACATTCGCCATCCACTTTATGATAATTATGCGTTGCAGGTTAAAAAATCTGATGTTGAAAATATGAAAAAGGCTTGCAAATATTTAATTGGAGAACACGACTATTCTAGCTTTGTGGCAAGAAATAGTGGAAAAACAAATTTTGTAAGAACAATTTATGAAGCATCTATCGAGCATGTGGAAGAAGATTTATATTGTTTTTCTGTTACAGGGAGTGGTTTTTTGTATAACATGGTTAGAATTATTATGGGAACTTTAATCATGATTGGTGAAGGGAAGAAAACCCCTGAAGATATGCAAAAAATTATCAATGCAAAAAATAGAACTATTGCAGGGAAAACCGTTGGTTCTGTTGGTTTGGTTTTAAAAGATGTAAAATACTAGGAGACAAAATATGTTCAATCAAACAGAGTTTATGAAAAAATATCTTGCTTTGGCTCTTGATAATTTAAATGGGGCCAAAAATGGCAGTTATAATTTCACTGAAGAAGAACTTATGGAATTTCAACAACAAGTTGTAAATTTTTACAACTTGGTTAGCTATGAAAATTCATATATTTTGAAGAACGAAAAGATTTTAAGAGATGCATTTTTAAATGGCAGATTCATTTTTGATAAACTTATGGTTGGAACAAACATATATAGAGAGTCTGAAAATAATGATAGAAATATCAAAAAAATGCAAGTTGGTGAAACTTTAGAAAAAGATGTTCCTTCAAATGATGAGTTTACATCGGTTAAGCAAACTATAATATATGAAAAAACGCCAAATTCACTTAATAAGTATGTTAAAGTTGAGCCATATGATGGTGGATATCGTGTGTTTAAAAACATGAATTTTGATAGCATCAAAAAGAGTTTGGAAGATGTTAAAGAAATTTCAGAAGATAAGTTTTCAATTATTCAAGATGGACAAGAAGTTATTATAGAAAGATGCAAAAATGGAGTCAATTTTGTTATAAGCGAACAAGACCAAAATCCATTTTTTGAAAGGCATTTTCGTTTCTTTGTTAAAGGAAGAGAAATTAAAGATTTTTCACAAACCAATTTTTCAAAACTTTTTTATGAAATGAGAACAGCAGAAGCTCATCATTCAATATATAATTATTGCAACGGAGCAGCTTTTGGTGGCAAAGTTTTTGATATGGGAACAAAGGTTGCGTTGCTTTCAAACAGGTGGCATGAAAAATTAAGTAAAATGATTGCTGGGCCTTTTAAAGGAACAGGAAGAAACTTAAAACTTGCGTATATTCCAAGGGGTGCAAAATCTGTAAAAAATGCTGATAGCCTTGAACAAAAATTAAAATCTTGCAAAATTGTTGAAATAGACTTTTCAAAAGATGTTGATTTGTTTGAAGCAAGACAATATGCACGAAATTTTCTTGATATTGTTGCCGTAAACAACGTTAATGATGTTAGAAAATATTTAACTGAAAAATTGTCTAGTGTTTACAATTCTTTTAATGTTTCGGTTAGAAATTTTGAAAATATAGATTTGCTTAAAGCAAGATTAGATAATAACTCATATTACAATGTTAAAGCCAAAGACTCTGAGTGTATTTCTTCACAAAATCATATTTTGCGAGCAATAGTTGAAGATATTTATAATTTTGATATTGTTTCAAGAGATATTATTTCAGATGCAGGAAAAGTTAAGCCAATAAAAATTGATATGCAAGATTTCTCAGATTATTTGTTTGGAGATATGCATAATATGCAAATTTCAATGGGATATATGAATGAAAGAACAAGAGATTTTGGCTATGCATATTCAGAAAAATTTATTTCAACTTGTATGTTTGTTGCTTATAGCAATTTAATTAGAAATCAATATTTAGACAACATTAATGAACTTAATTTGTCATCGGTTAAAGGTTTTGTTGATTCTGGAGAAAGAGGTGAACAAAAACGTGATTTGCAAGCAATAGATATGAGTATGTTTACAATCAAAAAAATAACTGGCAAAAAAGAAAAATTTGAGCCAAAAACACTTAATGACAGAATAACAGTTATGCGCTCAATAAGAAATTCAATTTCTCACAACGGACTGCTTATTCAGTATGCGAAAAATGGTAATATTCATGAAAGCAGATTTGTTTTTACTCTTGCTAAACATCCAGAACTTCAAATTAAAGTTAAATGTGATGACTTTTTAAAATTTGTTAGTGATCCAATATTCTCAAATTATAGAGCAGAAGAAATAAAAAGTATTAATGCAAACACAAATGTTGAATTAGAAGCAGAAATTCAAAAATTGTTGCAGGGTGAGTATGACAAGACAAATTCAACATCTCAATGGGCAGATGAATAAATTTTAAAAAAAATTGTTGAAATTATTGACATATTTTATATTTTATAATATAATTTGTTCGCTTGAGTAGTTGCTTAAACCCGTTGAAGCAATAATATAAAGCATTAAATCCGCGAAAAATATAATAAAAATAAGGAATTAATCAAATGAAAAC
>CAMOCH010000048.1 GCA_946610655.1 uncultured Clostridia bacterium | reverse complement strand
TCTATTGGCGGAAGGTTAGGGATTCGAACCCCAGGTAGCTCTCACTACGACGGTTTTCAAGACCGCTGCTTTCGACCGCTCAGCCAACCTTCCATATATTTGCGTCAATTGACAAGGCATAGTATATATTATTATTAAAAAAAAATCAAGCAGTTTTTTAAATTTATTTTTTTCACATTTCAAGTATTTTTTAATAAAATGCACATAAATAAAAAAGACACCTCAACTTTTAGTGTCTTTTTAACCCATAATGAATAATGGTTTAACTCTAAGCTTATTTCTATCTGTGCAAAAACCTTGAATTGAGCCATCGTTTGAAATTTTGATAGCAACGCCATAGTTAGAAAGCATTTTTGCTGCGGCAAGTCTTCCTCCTCCGGTGCTTCCTGCTTCAATTTTTATAATAGCTCCAACAGCAAGAATAGTTCCATCATGATCAACAATCGTTGCTCCGTCAATACCCATAAGTTCAAGCCTAAGTTTTCTGTTTAATTCTTGAAATTTTTTATTGCCAATAATTCTAATTAAGTTTGCAGTTTTTGCACATTTATCTTCTTTAATAAATTCTTCAAATGGTTGATAATCTTCGCTAGTAAGTTCAGAGAAGAAAGATTTGCTTTTGTTTTGATCCATAATATATTTATAGCAATCTTCAGTTAAAACGTCAGCAGCATTAATATGTTTTAAAACATTATATTTTTCATTTGCACCAACATGCACAATACAACCACCACAACGGTTAAAGCTTGTGTCGAGAGAAGACAAATACACTGCTCTTCTAACATCTTCATAATCTGTTGAATGAATTGCCATTTTGTCGATGACAACTTGATGAGTGAAGCATGCCCATGTTCCCCCACGTTTTGCAAAAGTAAGCATTCTGTCCTTAAACAACAAAATATCCCCTTCTGCAAGCAAACATACACCAATTTTTGAACCAGTGCATATTCCTGCCATTTTTATGTATTCATATGGTGCATAAAAATCTTCTTTTGCAACTTTTGGACTTGTTATGTAACCTGTTAAAAATCCGTCAGAACTTATTTCCATAAATGTATCTTTGCCATCACTTAAAAGTGCTGAAAAGTCTTTATACAAAAAGTTATTGATAGAAAGGTTATTATTTTTTTCTTTTGCTTTTTTGTTTGTGAAAATAAAACCAAAACTTGTGTGGTTTCCTTCATAGGTTCTCATACTCCACCTTTCAAGTGAAGACAACAAATTTTGCAGAACAATATAGTTGCTTGTGATAGATTTACAAATCGCCTTTTCAATAATAATATGTTCAATTTGTTTTGAATACTCACGAGCAAGTTTATTTGTGTATATTCTGCTCATTTCATCAATAACAGATTTTATTATTGAAATTTCAAAAGTTTTAAAAGGCTGAACTCTTTTAATAACAAATCTATATTCATCTTGTTTATTAAACTTAATTAAAACAGTTCCGTTTGAACCAAGCGCAACACACGCATCACGAGGTGTAGACTCTTCTTCGCCCACAATTTCTGAGCCTGTGAACAAACCAAGAATATTTTTTTCAACAAATTCTAAAAAATCTTGTTTATCCACTATCACACCTCCTTTTTTGATAAAATATTGAATTATTCTACATTAGTCTATTCAATTTCTTGCGTTGTTTTGCACTTTTTTAGACATTTAAAATATAATTTTTTAAATTTTTTAACATTAACTTCTTTTGTTATCTTGCAATTTGGAGTTTTTTCATAATCTATAACTCCAACACCAGAACCAAGTTGTTCAAAATATTCAACAGTCATGTTAGCATCTGCCATTTTGAAAATTTTTGGCTTTGCTAAATATGCAATTGCACAACCATCATGTGTTGCAATTCCATTTTTAACGTGATAATCATGATATTGTCTGAAAATTACTTCCAAAAGTTTTCCAAAATCATTTTTATGTTCTGTTTTATAAACATCTTTCCATGTGAAATATGCAGTGTGACCCATTTCCATACTGATAATAACTTTTGGAACACTGCTGTTTACAACAATTTCCAACGCTTCTGGATCAACAGATGCGTTAAATTCTTTATATGGAATTGCGCCTTCTGGAACAATTTCATTGCTTCCAACCATAAGCACAATTTCTTTAATTTTTTTTGCGTCTTCTGGATAATGGAGCAAAAGATTTGCGACATTTGTTGGTGGAGAAATACAAACCATGGTTATTGGTTCATCAGCTTTTTGCAAAACCTCATGAGTTGCTTCTAATGCAGATTTATCCAACGCTTTAAGAGGATTATTTTTGTATTCATACCCTCCCATACCATTAGAACCATGCACACTAACATGTTCTCTCACCTTTTTTAAAGCATGACCCATTCCTTGAGCAACGGGAATGTTGTATTCTCCAAGAAGAGCAAGCATGCTAAGAGTGTTTTTTGTTATATTTTCAATTGTTGTGTTGCCATGACATGTTGTGATTAATTTTATATCAAGATTTTTGCATTTTACTGCCATCATAACAGCAACTGCATCATCAATACCAGTGTCTACATCTAAAATTACGGGAAGTTTTTTTGACATTTGCGCGAATACCCCTTATACCTTATATTTTTATAATAACATTAAAAAAAATAAAATGCACCTGTTTTGAACAACATTTTTATAAAATTTTAATAATTTTACGGCAATTTAAAAAAGTTTTTTGCACTTTTTGCGTTTTTTATAGTTTTATACAAAATCGTTTGCATGCGCACAAAAAATATTTTACAATTATGTTATGAAAAAATTAAACAGAAAATTTTATTGCTTAAGCTGTGAGCACATTTTAAGTGAGCAAGGTTTTGAATTTTTGGAAGAACAACCAATTCAAGGTTTGCCACTTAATTATCATGCAGAATTTTGTAAAAATTGTGGTCAAAAAATTGAACCAAAAATTGAAGAAATTAAAAATGACTACGCAACCACAATAACTGCACTCAAAAATCCAAAAATTAAAGTTGTTGCATTTGTTGCACCAAGCGTTAGAACAGGCATTGGCGAATGTTTTGGTTTAAGTGGTGATATGCAACAAAAAATTGTTACAGCACTCAAAAAACTCGGCGCTTACGAAGTTTTTTCTATGAACTTTGGTGCCGACCTTACCATTCACGAAGAAAGTCTTGAATTTCAAGAAAGAATGTCCTCAAAACAAAATTTACCGATGTTCACATCTTGCTGCCCTGCTTGGGTTAACTATGTTACACAAGTTTATCCACAAATCAAAAATAATCTTTCTACCTGCAAAAGCCCACAACAAATGTTTGGAGCAGCAATTAATAACATCTACACAAAAATCAACAATTTTAAGCCAACTGATATTTTTATTTTGAGTGTTGTTCCTTGCCTTGCAAAAAAAGTTGAAAGACTTAGACCAAACATAAACAGTGGCGTTGGATTTGATGTTGATGCTGCAATTACCACAACCGAACTTGCAGAACTTATTAAAAACAATAACATTGATTTTAAGGCTCTCGAAGATTCACCTTTTGATTCACTTTTTAAAGATTACAGTGGTTATGGCAGTATGTTTGGAATTAGTGGTGGTGTTTTGCTTTCTGTTGTAAATAACACTTATCCAAATGCAAAAATCACAAAAAAGACAACCGAAAGTATTGTTGAATATAAAATTAATAATGATGGTGAAATATTTTATGCAGCCAAAGTGCAAGGCATTATTAGTGCAAAAAAGGTAATTGAAGATGTTATAAACAAAACAAGCAAATACTCATTAATTGAAGTTATGGCATGTGCTGGTGGTTGCGTTGGTGGACCTGGTCAACCAATTGCAAAAGATATCAATTCTCGCACTGAAATCATAAAAAATGCACAAAAAAACGCAAAAATTGTTAATTCAAGAGACAATTTAATGGTAAAAAAGCTATATAATGAACATATCACAAGAGATTATGCAAAAATTTTATTTCATGAAAAAAGATAAAAAATGTTGGTTCAAACCAACATTTTTTTTACGCTGCATAATTTCTAACAATTGCATATGCCATATATGCAAAATACATAACAATGAGTAGCCACCCTTCAAATCTATGAACTTTCTTTTTTGTGTAACACACTATTGCAAACAGAATTGTTGTGCTTGACAATATTATAATATCAATAAGCATTGTCATAGTTATGTTAATTTGTGAAATGGTTGCAACTGCTCCAAGAATCAACAAAACATTCATTATGTTGCTGCCAATAACATTTCCGATAGCAAGATCAACTTCCCCTTTCTTTGCTGCAACAATACTTGTTACAAGTTCAGGTAAACTGGTTCCAAGAGCAACTATGGTTACACCAGCAAGAGCATCACTCATTCCCGCCTTGATTGCCAAAAATTTTGCAGAATTTGAAACAAGTTCTCCACCTCCAACAATACCGGCAAGCCCCAAAATTAAGTATAGAACTATTTGCCAAACCTTTAATTCTTTTTTAGGTTTTTCTTCTTGTTCAATTTGAGAAAGCTCTACATCTTCTATAGTTTTTTCTTTTTTTACTGATCTAATTTGAACAATCATATAGTAAATTGTTAGTGCCAAAAACACAACACCTTCAACTCTAGAAATTATGTTTTTATCACTACCATCAACAAACTTATCTAAGCAAAAGAACAAAAACAGCACATGTATTATCATTAAAAAAGGCAAATCAAACTTTTGAGTTTGTCTGTTTATTGGAACACTCTTTATTGCTGCAACAATACCCAATATTAAAAGCATGTTTGCAAGATTGCTACCAACAACATTTCCAACAGCAATATCTCCACTGCCTTTAATTGCACTGACAACACTTACTGCAAGTTCAGGCAAACTTGTGCCTATTGCAACAATAGTCAAGCCTATAATAATTGTTGGAACTTTCAACCTTCTTGCAATTTCAGTTGCTCCATTCACAAAAAAGTTTGCACCAAGTATTAGTGCAGCAAATCCTAAAATAAGTAATAAAATATTTCCAAAAATTTCCATGTATTAATTGTATCACATGTAATCATTTTTTTCAACAATTCTAAGCCAATACAACATCTAAAATCATCATTAAAGAAAAACCTAACATTACTCCCCATGTTCCAAAATGGGGATTTTTTTCTAACTTAGATTCAGGAATCAATTCTTCTGTTACAACAAAAATCATTGCGCCTGCAGCAATAGATAAAAGCCATGGTTGAATTGCAATTATCTTTGTTGCCAAAAAATATCCAATCGCTGCAAAAACAGGTTCAACAACTCCACTTGCTGTGCCAAATAAAAAAGATTTAACTTTGCTGTTTGTTACTCCTTTTATTGGAAGCGACACAGCTGCCCCCTCTGGCAAATTTTGAATACCAATGCCTATTGCAAGCCCAAGAGCCACCATAAGTGCTGCATCTGTTTGAGCTGCAACTGCAGCACCAAAAGCAAATCCAACGGCGAGTCCTTCTGGAATGTTATGAATTGTTATGGCAATAAACAATTTTGTTATTTTTATATAATCTTTTTTGTTTTCTTCAGTTAAATTTTTAGGTTCAAAGTTGGGCACGATTTTATCCAAAACAACAAGCAGTAATCCACCAATCAAAAAACCAACCACTGCCGGAACAAATTTAAATGCACCAAAATTTTCAGACAGATTTATTGAAGGAATAAGCAATGACCATATTGATGCTGCTATCATTATGCCCGAAGCAAATCCTAAAATAAATGTATTGAATTTTGGGCTAATATTCCTTTTAAACACAAAAACAACGGCAGCGCCAAGCGTTGTCATTAAAAAAGTAAATAATATGCCCAAAATCACTATCAGTTGATTATTCATTTTTTCTCCAAAAATTTTATCAACTTATTATATGTTCTTAATATTATTTTTGATAAAAACGCAAAAAAATGGGCAACAAAACCCATTTTTTAACGTTATTTTACAATTTTTTACATAATTTTTGCAATTTTTTCCATGTTTTATTCTATGTTTACTGTCCAAATTCCATGTTTATTGCAAATTGAAGATATTTTGCCACCTTTTACATATGGAAATACTGCTTTTGGCTCTTCACCTGGTTTAAAATATTTCTTTGCAGATATCTTTTTTGATTCAAAGCATATTGCTTCAATATAATGATTATCTTCCATAACATGTGGAACACTAACCACAATATATGCACCAACTTTTTCATAAACAGGCAAATGCTTTTCAACTGCACATTCAACCGAATTTGCTTTTTGTTCTGTCATCTGCGCTCCACAGCACATAATGCCACAACCCTTGCATTTGCAGTCGTCAATAACTTCAACTTTTGCTCCACAATTATTACATTTTAAAATTTTCATAAACTCTCTCCTTATTATTTAACTTGTTCAACTTTTCCCTCAACAACAGAATATATTTTGCTGGCAACATCATCGTAGTCATCTGTGTGAGTGAATATTATTATAGTCTTGTCAATATAATAGTTCTTTATAATTTCAATCAAATGAGTTCTTGTTTCTTCAGAAGTATCATATGGTAATTCATAAATCATTAGAATTTTACAGTTAGAAAGAAGCGCTCTAATAAGTCCCAAGATAAACAATGTAACGCTAGATTTAACTTCTTTAATGTCTGTGTCAAAACCTTTATCTAGTGAATGAATCT
>CAMOCH010000047.1 GCA_946610655.1 uncultured Clostridia bacterium | reverse complement strand
GGTTTTTTATTTTTGGTATGGACAAAATAGCATAAGTTTGATAAAATGGTTGTGGAGAAAATTATGGATTATTCAAAAATTAAGTCACAAAGGTTGTTTGATGAAGTTTATGAAGGCATAAATCATGAATTTTGGCCACAGACAGATGATGAACATTTTGATGAAGATAAATTTTTTGAAAAAATAAGTAAAGAAGATTTTGCTTTTCATGCAAGAGCTTTTTGTTTGCTCACATGGCTTATTAATAATAATATTGAAGAAAGAGAAAATGTTAAAAAGTATAACGCATATTATGAAGATAGATTAAACGATGCAATTGCTGCTGGAATGACCAAAGAAGCTGCAGAAAATGTTATTGTTGATGAAATAAGAAACAGCCTAACACACGGGCATTTTGAGATTGCATATAACAAACACACAAACAAAATGGATTTTGTTTTAAAACCAGAAAGAACACCAATAACAAGCGATTGTCCAATTATTATTGCAGAAAAAGATATTGTTAAGAAGCTTAGGGAAGAATTTGGGAAAAATGGAATTTTTTATCTTAGCACAATGAAATATAAAGATTATCATAAAACACAAAATTTTCAACAAGAAATTGAAGATGTTATGATTCCGGCTGCAATGGATAGAATTTATAATTTTTATTGTGACCCAAGAGAAAACAAAAACAAAAAAGATGTTCAAGACGGAATAACTTATGTATCTTCACAATATATGTTTTTGTGTGCAATACTATCATATTTTCAAAATGATTATTACAATTATTTTGGAGGAGATTCAGAATTATTTCAAGATGTTAGAACTCTCAGAAATTCTTTTGTTCATAATAAAAATAATTTTTTTGGAATGTTTAATAGTGTCTCTGCACAAGATAAAAAGAAAAACCTTGATGATACAACTGTTAATTTGATTGTTCAAATGAAATATATGAGAGTTTTTATAAAGCAAATTTTAAGCTTTAAAGAATATGCAAAAGAGCAAAATATTGAAGTGAAAGAAAGTTCGTTAAAAGAACTTTACAACAAAATGTATAAGACATTTTTTGGAAGAAAAAACGGCGAACCACTTTTTCATCATATGGAAGAAGATTGTGAAAGTGATGAACCAACATTATTAGAAAAATAAAAATATGAACCAAATTGGTTCATATTTTTTTATTGTTCATCTTGTTTTTTTATGTGATGCCTATAATTATATATGTCTTGTTTTAGTGTCTTTTTCATATTTTATCTCCGAGTAAGTAATTCAAATTTATCATATTATACACAAAAAAACAATAAAGATTGAAGAAAAAAAATAAAAACGCATGTGTGCGTTTTTAATTGTTATTTGGTTGGTTGCTTTCAAGTTTTTCTTGTTTTTCTCTGCGAATTCTGCTTTCATAAATTTTTTCTTTTGCATAATTTCCGTTGGCAACGGCATTATATACACTGCTGCAAGCAATACTTCGGTGTTGAGTTAAATATCTAAGTTGAGCACTAGTTGGAATAACTCCTTCTTTGTAGTCGCCACAATAATCTGCAACAACACCATTATCTGAAAATCTTCTTTCAGAAATATGAATCCAACCAAGTTTTTCAAGAGTTCTTCTGTCTGAATG
Organism: uncultured Clostridia bacterium; assembly: GCA_946610655.1. Taxonomy (GTDB): domain Bacteria; phylum Bacillota; class Clostridia; order Christensenellales; family UBA1242; genus RGIG4790. The sequence goes on along the minus strand of CAMOCH010000047.1, from coordinate 5,248 downwards.
ATGAACAAATCTTGCTTGTTGTGAGTGATGATTGTATGCACAGCCATAAAAATTGCCATCTCTATCAAGCCAGCCAAGAGGACTTCTATCGTTTAAAACATTTGTGTCGTTCCAATCAAGGTCAGCAAAATCGTTTGCTTCAACAATTTCTGTGTTTGGTTTGGTTAAGTCAAGGTTGTATAGTGCTTCCATGTTAGAGTCGAGTATTGTTGCTTTATCTATTGGTGTTTTTTCATCATATTTCCACCATGTTTTGTTAAGTTTAATAAATTTTGCCATTTTGTTTCTCCGTTATTTTATTATATATCATGCAAAAACTTTGTCAATACAAATATTGTTTATTTGTTGAAAACAGCGCTATTTTTTGATATTATGGTGTTAGGTGAAAGTTATGGCGAAATTAACTATTAAATTTAAGCAGTATGTAAAGCTTCATTTTACAGATGGTTCTTGGGGGTTTGAGTATGAAAAACCAGAAAAAGAACCTTTGCTTAAGTTTGTGCATGAATTATGCACAAAAGAGAGTGCAGAGAAAAACAAAACATGTGATAAATTTATGACATATGAAAGAGTTTTTCAACAAGCTGAAGATGATAATGGTTATTTTAAACAAGCCTACACAAAAGAACTTTCTATAAAAGAATTTTTAATAAAAAATTTAGAAAATTTTGAAATTGAACCGGTGGAAGAAGAAATTTCAATGGAATTATAAAAAAAACTTTCAAAATTTGAAAGATAGTGTTATTATATGAGTTGAGGACAAAATGAATAATATTGTTGAAGAAAATAAAAAACATAGCAATTCATCAAATTATTCAAGCAGAAATCAGTATTCTGCTAATTTTGTTGGTGCAAACCAAAATAGGATACAAACAAAACAAAAAGTTTATGAACTTAACACAAAAAATACAAGTGAAACAAAGGTAAAACAAAGAACAACCAAAGAAAAAATTGAAAATTTAACAAATGTGCTTAAAATATTTATCATTATGATTTCTGCCACAACAGTTGTTGGAAGTGTTGGAATTTTTGATTATTTTTTTGTTCCAACATCATCGATAACAATTGGACGATTTGAGTTGAATGTTTGGGATAGTGGAGTGTCGTATTTTGGGTCACTAGAAAATTATGAAGGGCAGGAAGATATTTATATAGTGCTTCGAAACGACTTTACTAATAGAACTGCAAAAGTGGAAGAGCAAATGTTTGAGGGAGTTTTTGAGGACTTACAAACAAACATGAATTATACTTTTGAAATCAAGCATGGAGATGTAGTTATTGTTTCAAAAACCGTGAAAACAATTAATAAAGAATACAGTCAAGATGGAGGACCAACAAATGGTTAAAAAAGAGGAAAAACAAATTAAAACAAAAAAGATTAAATCAGTAAAAAAACAAAAAAGTTCTAAAAGTGTTAATGGTGGAAAAATTGGAGCAATTGTATTTTTATTAATGATGATTGGTGGAACAGTTGCAATTTATGCACTTGCTGGACACATTTTTGGTGAAAACTCAGTGTTTAACAAAACAATAAGTGAAAACACTTTTATAAGTGGAGTATATAACAAAATACCAGCACTACTCAAAACAATACAAATTATAACCATTGCATGGGTTGCAATTATTGTTATTAGATTTATTTTAAGAAGACTTCTCGCAAAATCAACAAGAGGCGTAACAATTGTTAAACTTTTAAACAGCTTTATTAAATATTTGATTGCAATCATTGCAATACTCGCAATTCTTTCTGCTTGGGGAGTGGATACAAAAGCTCTTATTGCAAGTGCAGGAATACTCAGTCTTGTTATTGGTCTTGGTGCTCAAAGTCTTATTTCAGATATCATCGCCGGAACATTTATTGTTTTTGAAGGCGAATTTCAAGTTGGAGACATTGTCATTATTGATGGCTGGCGTGGAACAGTTGATGAAATTGGTATAAGAACCACAAAAATTATCGACTGGCAAGGAAATATTAAAATCATTAACAACAGTCAAATTTCTTCAATTATCAACCAATCAAAAGAATTATCTGTTACAACTTGCGTTGTTGCAATAGATTATAGAGAGTCAATTCCAAGAGTTGAACTTGTTATTAAAAATAACATTGAAAGAATAAAAGCTGCAATTCCAGAAATTGTAGATGGACCATATTATAAAGGTGTGGATAGTCTTGGTGATTCAAGTGTTAATCTTTTGTTTATTGCAACCGTTAAAGAAAGTGACTACTATGTTGTTCAAAGAGCGCTAAATAGAGAAATTAAAATGATATTTGATGAAAACAATGTTAGTATTCCATTCCCACAAGTTACAATCAACGAGCCAGAAGAATTTAAAAACAAAACAACAAAATCTCAAGAAAAACAAGCAAGAGAATTTGCAAATAAACAAAGCAGAACAGCAAAAAAATATGAAGACACAAACAAATAATAAAAGCAGCAATTTGCTGCTTTTTTGTTTGTGTAATTTTTTTAAATATGCTATTTTGAATGTATGAAAAAGAAAAAAGTTGTGATTATTGGAATATGCATAACCATTGCTATTGCGCTTGTTAGTGTTATTATTAACACGGTTGCTTTTTATTTGCCGGCAAAGAGAAAACAAGAAGAAAATGAAAGACTTTTAAAAGAATATTATCAAACAAAAGTTGAAGCGTTTGAGCAAGAAAATAGTTCTCTTTCAAATGTGGATATTGTGTTTTTGGGAGATAGTTTAACAGATGGTTATGATGTTGCAACATATTATAATGAATACACAGCCATAAACAGGGGAATTGGTGGAGACACAACTTTTGGTTTGGAAAACAGACTTAAAGTTTCGGCGTATGATATCAATCCAAAGGTTGTTTGCGTGCTTATTGGTGGAAACAACCTTTCAACCATGATGCAAAACTATGAACAAATTATAACCAAACTTAAAACAAATTTGCCAAGTTCAAAAATTGTTTTGCTTTCACTTACTGCTCTTGGGGGCAATTTTGCAAGCAAAAACAAAGTTGTGATTGAAAATAATCAATATATTAAAAGTCTTGCGCAAAAGCATAGTGTTGAGTTTGTAGATTTGTTCACTGCGCTTTATGATTATGATAGTGGAGAAATTAAAAGTGCCTACACAACCGATGGTGCACATCTTTCTAACCAGGGTTATGAAGTTATCACAAGCAAAATAAAACCAGTTGTTTCAGCACTTATTGAATAATTGTTTGACATCACTTTTTTAATGGGTGTATATTTTGTGTAGATAAAATTGCTGAAAGCAATCAAAAAACTAAGGAGGAAAAAATGACATTATTTAAAAAAGCTTGTGCTGAATTTATTGGCACATTCGTGCTCGTGTTTGCTGCTTGTGGGGTTGCAGCAATCACTCATGGCGACCTTGTTGCAACATCTCTTGCGTTTGGTTTAGTTATTGTTGCAATGGCATATTCTGTTGGAAGAATATCTGGTTGTCACATTAACCCAGCAGTTTCTCTTGGCTGCTTAATCACAAAGAGAATGACAGTTAAAGAATTCTTTGTATATTTGGCTGCACAAGTTCTTGGTGGATTTGTTGGAGCAGTTCTCATTTTTGGAATTTTCAAAATGGGTGGCTACACATGGGTTGGCAACGCTTGCAACTATGCAGTTGGCTACACTGACAAACTTGAAGTTGGTGGAGTGTTTGCAGCACTTATCACAGAAATTGTTCTTACTGGTGTGTTTGTTTACACAATTCTTAATGTTACAGATGAAAAAGCAGAAAACAAATTTGCAGGCATTATTATTGGTTTAACTCTCACACTTGTTCATTTGGTAGGAATTGCTCTCACTGGAACATCAGTTAACCCAGCAAGAAGCATTGCAACAGCTTTCTCTGATTTGATTTATAACGGAAACACTGCAGCTCTTGCTCAAGTTTGGATGTTTATTGTGGCTCCACTTGCAGGTGCAGCACTTGCAGCACTTTTGTATAAAGTTTTGCACACAGAAAAAGCAAAAAAACTTGAAAAACCAGCAAAAGAAACAAAATAATAAAAAAATAAAAAAAACAGGGCAAAACCCTGTTTTTTGTTTGTTTTATTTTTTTTATTATTATATAATAAAAGTGTAAATAATTCTAGGAGAGATTTCTATGAAAAAGAAATTTTTAATGTTTTTATTATCATTTTTAATCTTTATTCCTTGCGCAGCAATATTTGTTGCGTGTGGAAATAACAATGGGGGAGCAGAAAATAAACCACAAGAAGTGGTTTTTCAAAGTGTTGAGTTTTCATTAAATAATGAAGCAGCAACCTTTTCTTATGATGAAGACGCAAATAAAATTTCTTTTTCTGGAAGTTATCAAGACTTGGTTGATGCAAAAAATAATCTTGTTTTGGCAACAAAACAATTTTCTGATGGTTCAACTCAAAGCATAAACCCAACCATAACCATTGAAAGGACAGATTACACTGATTATGACTACACAATTTTTGCAAGTGTTGATGTAAATGAAACAACCTATAGTAAAAGTTTTTATGTTGATATTTCAACAAAAACTCTTGTTGACATAAGTTATTTTTTAGATTCTAGCAATCTAGAATTTGAATATAACGATGGCAAAGTGGTTAACATGTATGATGAACTTCTTAGAAATTATTCATATTTTTCAAATGTCATGGTTCTTGCAGTTGGCAGCACTTGGCAAGCAACAGAAGTAAATCAAAATGGAGAAATGTATGTTTGTCATTTTGAGTTTGATGATGGTTATTATTATGTTACAGCAAGCGGATCAAGAAGATATCTTTTTGATGTTTATTGGACAATTGTTCCAAAACAAGTAACAATCAATGTTCCAGCAGTAACTTCAACAGAATTTGAATACCTTGCTGATGAAAACTATCAAGGTGTTAGTCAAGGATTAAGTTTTGAATATGCAACCACAGCAGAAGAAACATTATTCAAAACATATTTTGACATGAGCGAAACAGCAATTAATGCTCAAAAGCAAACAAATGCTGGTTATTATAATCACAAAATTTATTTAAAAGATGCATATAAAAATAATAGCAATTATAGTTTTAACATTGTTGGGAACAGTGACCTTTATGAAAATCCTAATGCAGAAGACGTTGAACTTATTGCATATTGGGAAATTGACCCAAAACAAATAGATATTGATTATGTTCAAATTGATAATCCGTATTCATATGTTTACACAGGTTCAAAAATAACACCAACAACAAATGTTGATGAATATGCTGATAAATTGTTTACCATAACCTATCCAAATT
>CAMOCH010000046.1 GCA_946610655.1 uncultured Clostridia bacterium | reverse complement strand
AGCAGGAATTGGTATTTTGATTTACGTTATTGTTAAATCTTGCAAAGAAAAAAAGGAGCAAAAAATTGGCAGACAAATCAGTTAGAGAACTTGAAGAATATATAACAAAGTTATTGACAGAAAAAGAGTTGGAGTCTAGCAAATATCAAGATAAAATTGCTAAACTAAAAAAAGAGAATGCAGCACTTTTAGATGAAATTTCAACTTTGAAGAAAAAGGATAAAGCGTCAACAAGAGCACTTACTTTGGAAGAGCGCAAAAATAAGTATATTCAAGACGTTACCAAGAATAGATGTGCAATTGAGATAGATAGGTTAACTCGTCTTTCAGAGCGTTTTTCTAGCCTATTTGATAGTCTTGAGAGTAGCGAGCAGGCCGCTGTTGAAGAGTTTACAAAAGAGCTTCGAGCAACCATTAACACATTATCTAATTTGGGTGAATATATTGAGGACAGAAAGCCTCTTTCTGATGCAGAAAAGAATTATATCTCAGAAAAAGAAAGAATATCTTTAAACGATGCAATAAAGAGTGATATTGATGATAGATTTAATAAACTTATTTCTGAGTTCAATTTAAAAATTGGTGATAGTGCAACTAGAAAAAGGGGCAGACCTAAAAAACAAGACCAAAGCATTATGGTTGAGGTTAATAAGGCTGTTGAAGAGAAGAAGAGTGAAGAACTTTCTGCAGAAGAAAAACAAGAAGTTATTGAAAAAATTAATGAAATTTTCTATACTGTTAAACCTGCAGAAAATACCGAACCAAAATCTAAGAAAAAGAAAAATGATTCTGTGTTTGACTTTGATGAAGCTCTTAATCCAGACATATCACTTGCAGATATTATGAAAGATATTAATAAATAAAAGAGTGCTGATGCACTCTTTTTTTATTGCAAATTATAAAAATTAATATGATTTTGATATAAATATGTGATATTTTGCACTTTTTGGCGAAAAAGTTTAGTACTAAATATAGCAAATTACTAATTTTTCTGCAAAATACTATCACAAACAATACATTCAGTGGTTAACATTGTTGCTGCAACACTCACAGCGCTTTCTATTGCCGAGATTGTTACTTTTGCAGGGTCAATAATTCCTTTTTCTATCATATCAACAAATTGATTTGATTTTGCATCATAGCCATAGTTAGAATTATCGTTTTCGATAATCTTTTTTATTACAACGCCATCATCAACATATGCATTTTTTGCAATTTGTCTTGCTGGGCTTTCGATTGTTTTGAGCATTATGTCGATGCCATATTTTTCATCTTCATTAGATGATTCTTTTAGTTTTTCAAGAGCAGATTTTGTTTTTAGAAGAGCAGTGCCACCACCAGCAACAATGCCATCTTTGCTTGCTTTTGTTGCAGATATGGCATCTTCAATTCTTAATTTTTGTTCTTGCATTTCAATTTCGGTTGGAGCTCCAACACAAATTATTGCAGCTTTTCCATTAAGTCTTGAAATTCTTTGTTCAAGTTGTGATTTTTTATATTCGTCTTCGCAATCGGTTAATGAATTTTGTAAACTTAATATTGTTTGTGCAACTTTTTCATTGTTTGTTGTTGGTTCAATAATAGTTGTTTTATCTTGGGTTATAACAATTTTATTTGCTGTTCCAAGGTGTTCAATTTTGCATTCTTCAAGTGGAATTTGATTGTTTGAAATAAGTGTTGCGCCAGTAAGCAGACAAATGTCTTTTATCATGTTAGTTTTGTTGTCGCCAAAATATGGGGTTTTTACGGCAACGGCATTTAGATTGCCTCTAAGTTTGTTAACAACAAGCATAGCAATCACTTCTTGCTCAAAATCTTCGGCAATTATTAAAATTGGCAAATTTTGTTTGTTGATTTCTTCAAGTATTGGCAAAAGTTGGTTAACACTTGTTATTTTTTGGTCTGTAATAAGAATTTTGCATCTATTAAGTTCGGCTTGATTTTTATCTTGGTTGGTAATCATGTATGGAGAAATCATGCCTCTATCAAATTCAAGACCTTCAACAAATTTAAGAGTGGTGTGGTTTGATTTACCTTCTTCGAGAGTAATTAAACCATTTTGACCAACTTCTTTAATGGCTGCAGCAATAAGTTCACCAATTTGTGAACTTGCAGATGAAATTGTAGCAATATTTTTAATATCTTCATTTGTTTTGATTGGTTTACTATTTATTTTTATGATTTCTTTAATAATTTGTAAACTTTTCTCAAGACCGTTTTTTATTGATTGAGGACTTGCTCCTGCTTCAATATATTTAATGCCTTCACTTATGATTGTTTCAGCAAGAACACAGGCTGTGGTTGTTCCGTCACCGGCGATGTTATTGGTTTTTATACTTGCTTCTTTAATAAGTTTTGCACCAAGATTTTCAAAAGTGTCAGTAAGTTCAATTTCTTTTGCAATAGTAACTCCATCGTTGGTGATAAGAGGGGAACCGTATGGTCTATCCAAAACCACATTCCTTCCTTTTGGGCCAAGTGTTGATTTAACCACACTTGCAAGTTTTTGAACTCCAAGTTTTAGTTTTTTTCTTGCTTCTTCACCTGTTAAAATGTCTTTCATTAGTTTTCCTCCAAAATTGCTAATATATCTGTTTGTTTAATAATTGCGTATTCGGTTTTATCAATAACAATGGTGAGCCATCCATATTTGCCATATAACACTTTGTCACCAACTTTAACTTGTAATTTTTGTTTTTCTCCGTCAATAGTTTCCCCTGAACCAATGGCAACAACTTTGCCATACAAAGGTCTATCTTCTGCAGAAACGGGAAGAGACAACCCGCCAGATGTTTGTTTTTCACGCTCCGGCAAAATTAATACTCTGTCAAAAAGTGGTTTTATTTTCATATATTGCTCCTTCGTTTGCATAAATTATACAAACACTAAATTGTGCAAACTTATCAAAAATTTGATAAAAAACCATATAAATTTGTTTAAAATTGCAGTTTTTTGTCGTAATCATTGCACAATTTAATGATAATATATTGAAAGAGTGGTTTTGAAAATTAAGTGACAAATTTTTATGACAAATATAAAGTTAAGAAAAAACCAAGGTGGCATATTTTGATTATTGCCATTATTATTTTAATAGTTTTGATTATGGTTATTATGCCAAAGAAAAAAGGAAGTGTTGAATCACAAGATTTTTATTTTGTGTATAGCAAAACTTCACTGCCATCTCAAGCAGAAAAAAACTGTGAAGAAGTTTTTAATTTGGGTGGTGCAGGTGTTGTTTATAACACACTAGACAAATTGTATATTGTTGTTGGGGTGTATTATTCAAAGAGCAGTGCTCAAAGTGTGGTAAGCAATATAAAATCAACTTTTTCAAGCGCAGGCATAATTAAAGCAAACATGAAAACAATTGATGCAAAAATTCAAAAGAAAATTAAACAAAACTTGGTTTGCTTTAATTTTTACAACTATTATCTAAATTTTTTGAAAACATTATATGATAGCTCTATTGCATATGAAAAAGGTGAAGAGCAAATTAATGATATTTACAAAAAAGTGCTTAAATTTAAAACTGATATTGAACAATATAAAACAAGCTTGAACGAGAAAAATGATGATGTTTGTAAAACTATGAATACAACAATACTTGTTGTGCAAGAATATTTGCAAAGTTTTTTCTCGTCGGCATTTGTTTCATCTAGCATGAAAAAGTATATAAGTAGGTTAAATGTGTTATTGGTTGAAGAATTTGTAAATATGAATAATTTGTTATAATTGTAAAAATATGTTAAAATAATTTGAAAAAGTGATTAAATTATGTTAAAATAACCTTATTAAGGAGGACTTTTTTGTGGGACTTATGAATTGGCTTATGAAAGGCATTGGTTTTGAAGATGAAGAAGACCAAGAAGCTGAGTCTTTGCGTGTTGAACAAAAGATTAAAAAACAACAAATAAAAGAAGCTAAACGCAAAGAAAAAGAAGCTGCAAAGCTTGAAAGAGAAAACGCAAAACTTGAAAAGGCAAATTCTAGACTTTCTAAGTATGACAAAAAACAAAAAGAAGCCGAAACAAGTTCTCAAAGAAGTTATGCGTCTGATCCAGATCAATTTAACATGTCATCTAGCAGTCATTCTCAAGAAGATAGTGAAAACTATGGTGGTTATGGCACTGAATATACAACAGTTGGTGGAAATGTTGGTGGCTATGGTTCAAAAAATGTAGTATTTTTCTACCCAAAAAGTTATGATGAAGTTCAACATCTAATTGATTATTTGAAACAGGGTGAATCTGTTATGCTTAATCTTGATAACATTAGCGATAGTGAAGCTCAGAGAATGCTTGATTTTGCAAGTGGGTCGGTTTATGCATTAAATGGTTCAATACAACGTGTTTCAGGTAATATTTTCTTGCTTACACCTGAAGGATTAAATATTATGGTTCCAAAAAAATAAGTCCACAATTTGTGAACTTATTTTTTTTCTAAAAAATTTGTGTTTGAATCAAAAGATGGGTGATAAAGATATTTTTCTCTATTTTGAAATTTTGATTTTGTTTGAAGATACATAGATTCAATGTTATAAACTTTTGTTATTGTTGAAGAAATTTTGCCTATTACTGCAATACTTTTGTTGAAATCTGCCATTAGTTTTTCATAATGCGGTATTGGTTTTTGAAGCTCTATGGGTAGAGTATTTCTTTTTTCTGCATCTTTAATTTCTAAAATTCTGTTTAATATGTTTGTAGCTTTATCAAAATAACCAATAAAATATTTTTTTAAAAATGTATGCATTTCGGTTAAAGATTGAAAATGTATTGCTTTTAATTTACCTTTATTTAAGTTGTTTTCTTTAAATGCTATTGGAAAATTAAGATTTTCAAATGGGTCATACATTTTGCAAAGTTTAAAAAGATATTGGGATTCATTTACAATTTCTTCATTATCATAAATAAACTGTAACTTTCCGACAGCCATACGCATATTGTTTTCTATGCGTGTTTTGTAGTTGTCATAAAATTCAATATCTTTCATTGCATTTTTATACCATTTTTTATAATAGAAATAAAAAGTTAATTTGTTCATATTTCTTCACCACAAGTTATTGCTATTTTAATTGATTTTTTAGGGGTTGTCAATATACTATTTTAATAAATTTATAATTTATTTGACAATATTAACTTTTTATTCTAAACTATTAATATATAGGTGGAGAATGTATAAAATTTTGTTTGTGTGTGCAGGTAACACTTGTAGAAGTCCAATGGCAAGTATTATTTTTAACAAAAAGATTAAAGACCTTGCTATATCTGGTGTGTCTTCAAAGTCTGCAGGGCTATCTGTTACTGAGGAAAATCTTATGCCACAAACAAAATCAGTTTTAAAAGACTATGGTGTTAAAAGAATAACACAAAAGCCAACACAGATAACAATTAATCATCTGGCAGAAAATAGTATTATTATTTGCTTGACCGATGATATTAAAGAAACATTGCAGATTTCTGTGCCTGAAAAATTTGCACAAAAGATATATTCATTTAAAGATTTTTGTGGAGAAAATATTTCTGACCCATATGGTGGAGATATTGGAATATACAAAAGATGCTTGAGTCAAATAGAATTTGGTATTGATAGAATTATTGAGGTGTTACTTGGAAATGGAATTGCAAAACAAAGAAAATCAAAATCAGTTTAAAAAAATTGCTGTTGCTTGTGACCACAGGGGTGAAGATTATATTAAATTTGTTAAAAAAGCTCTTGACGAACAAGGGATTGAAACGATTTTGCCTGACTACGCAAAAGGTGCAGATAACGATTATCCAGATGTTGTTAAAGAAACAAACAAACTTTTGCAAAATGGCGAAGTTGATGGAATGATTCTTCTTTGTGGAACAGGCGTTGGTATGATGATTGCAGCCAACAAATGCAAAAATGTTAGATGTGTGCTTGCAAGTGATGAAGACGTTGCTGCGTTTGGAAGAATTCATGAAGATTGCAATGCTCTTGCAATGGGTGTTGGATATAAAGATGAAGAAGGTAGAGAAGTACATCTTTGTAAAAGAAAATTGCAAAGAATTGTTAAGGCATTTGTCACAACACCTTTTGCTGGTGGACGTCATCTTAGACGTGTTGAAAAATTGAATAACATTAAGTAGAGAATAAAATGGAAAAGAAATATAGCGTAGGAAAAAGTATAGTTAAAACAACATTAATAACAGCACTCACAGCACTAGTTGCTATAGTTTTTGTTGCGCTTGGTTTTTATGTTATAAATCCAAAACTTTCTGCACAAATTTGTAGCAATTTGGGTCTTAAAAATTTTGAAGTTAGTTGTTATGAACTTGTGTATGCAAGAAGTAAAGATGATGGAGATTTGTATAATTTAATTGTTAAGCTTGGAAATGTTAATAAACCACAAAAACAGACAGAATACATAAATAAACTGCAAAAAAGTGAAAGATATGATACATTTTGCGAAAATTTAGACAATTCTATTGTTGAAACTTATAAAAACAATCAAATTTCTGCAAAAAACCTTGTTTCTTTGTATGGAATTAATGAATTTATTACATATACTGAGATAATTAACTATGTTAAATGTGGAAATTTAGACAAAGCTTATGAGCTTGCTCTTGCATCAAAAAATACTGATAAAGACTATGAAATTAGTATGTTCTATTATTTTGATTATTTGATGACAAATGATATTTCGGCAGAACAAAAAACATACTATTCAACAATGATAAAAACAGAGGCACTTGAATATTTGGAATTTAAAGATTCAACAATTTCATTTTCAAATGCTGCAGAACAAATTTTATATAGTTATGCAAAAGTAAAAATTAAATACTCAAAATATGTTTTGTATAAATTAACAAATGATGCTAATGAAAATTCTGCTAAAACAGAATGGCAAACAGCAGTTAATGAATACAACAATTTAGTTAGATAAAAATGCTAGGCAATTTGCCTGGTTTTTTTGTTTTTATATTGACAAATTTTCAAATTATTGTATAATTTGCTTAAGATATATAACAAGGGGG
>CAMOCH010000045.1 GCA_946610655.1 uncultured Clostridia bacterium | reverse complement strand
AAAATTGTTTATAATTAGGTCATGAAAATGTTTACTCAACCTCACACAAAACAAATGCGTGAAGAATTTTTAAAACAAAATAAAGATAAAGACCATGTTATTTTGCTTGGCGACGACTACCCTGTTATTCTTTCTGCCCCACACGGTGTTAACCAATGGAGAGATGGAAGAGATAAGTATTGCGAGCCTGGCACAATAAACACTGTTTTGCATTTGCACAAAATGTGTAATTGCCCTGCTATTTTGAAAACAAAAAACAATCACGATGATGCAAACTGGGACGAAGTGAGTTCATACAAAACTGCCCTGTTTAAATTTATTAAAGACCACAAAATTAAATATGTTTTGGACATTCACAGTCTTGCTGCATCAAGAACATGTGATGTTAATCTTGGTGTTTGGGGTGGAAAACTTGTTGCAAACAACAATAAGCTCTATCGCAAGCTGGTTCAATCTTTGTGCGACGCAGGGTTTAATGTTTATTTGGACGAGCCTTTTAATGGTGGTGGTAGAACAATTTCTGCATCTGTTAAAAAAGAATTTGGCGATAGTGTTTGGGCTATTCAAATTGAACTTAATAGCAAGATTATTTGGCACAAACGTGGATTTGAAAAATATAAAAAATTATTAGATGTTTTGGCAACTTTTATTGTTGAGTTATAAGGAGAAAAAATGTTATTTTCTAGCAAAAGCAGATATGCTCTTAGAGTGATGGTTGATTTAGCCGAAAATAATGCTGAAATTCAGAGCATAAAAAATATAAGCAAAAGACAAGATATTAGCGAAAAATATCTTGAACAAATTTTATCCAGCTTAACCAAAGCAAATTTGGTAACAAGCAAACGTGGCACACAAGGTGGATACTCTCTTTCTAAACCAATAAAAGAAATTTCTGTTGGTGAGATTATGCATGCAGCAGAAGGCGACCTTTATGTTATTGATTGCTTAAATCCAAATGTTCCTTGCGACAGACAAAATGTGTGCAAAACCCACGATTATTGGGATAAACTAAATAGCTTAATGAGTAACTTTTTGGACAGCGTTAGTTTGTATGACATATTAAATGATAAAGTTAAATAAAAAAATTTTAAATTAATTATTTACAAAAATTGGGTTTGGGTGTATAATATAAATTACAATACAAAAGACAAAACAAAAGCAGTGAATTTTCACTGCTTTTATTTTTGAATATATAATTTATCTCCGTCTTGAGAAAGCCCATACTCTTCTCTTGCTTGCTGCTCAATATAACTTGAAGTTTGATTTAAATCAATTCCATGTTGCAAGTTTTCTGCTTGAGCGCTCAAGCTGGCTGACTTTCTGTCTAGTTCCTCAATTTTGTTAGATAACACATTTATCTTTACAACTTGGTAAGTTATTATGAACGCAAAAAGAATTATTAACAATGTAATAAATACTGTGGATAACTTAATAACTTTTTTTAACTTTTGTGGTGTCATAATTTACCTTAATATTTTTGTTACAATTTTTTTAGATTTTAATTTTCTTAAAATCTTTGTAAACACATTATATACCAATTTGTAGAATTTTGTAAAGAAAAATCCAACACTTATTTGCTCTAAAACCAGTCCTAAAACAAATGCGAAAATATAATAAATTTTAAGTTCTCCACTGCAATTTTTAATTAAAAAACTGCAAAAACACAGTCCAACAGCGCAAAAATATATAAAATTTGCAACGTTTGTGATAAAAATATTGTTTTTTGAAATTCGTTTTATAATTTTACAACTTTCATAGCACAAACCACAAATTGCACCTGTTGTCATTAACAAAAAAAATACATTTTGCATAACATTTACCTAAAAATTCTTTTCAAAAATCCTTTTTTGCTTTGACCATATTCAAGTTTTTGAAATTCTCCACTTAAGCAAACAAAATGTTCTTCTGGCGAAAGTTTTTCGATTTTTAAATTTTGCCCACTAATTTGCAAAATATTATCTTGCAATTTAATAACCGCTGCCTTTTCTGTTGCAGATACAATTTCAACAACTCCTTGAATTTGCAATTTATTGTTTTGCAAGTTTATGCTATGTTCCAATTTTTGCTCCATACAATCTCCTTAACAAACTATATGAAACCAGCAAACAAAAAATGACAGAAAATTCTGCCATTAGTTTAAATTATTTTGCAAAAATTGTTTGAGGAGTGTTCTTCGAATAACACTATATTTATTGTTTATCATATAAAAAATATTTCCACTTTTGCCAATCAAAACAACCATCTTTTTTGCCCTTGTGACTGCTGTGTATAACAAATTTTTATTGTATAATTTTGGATTGCCAGCAAGTATTGGAATTATAACAACCGGAAATTCACTACCCTGACTTTTATGAATTGTTATTGCGTACGCAAGCGACAAATCATCAATTTCAACTAGGGAATAACCTGCGCGTCTGCCGTCATCAAAAGTTATATACATTGTTGAAGAAATAGTGTTAATTTCATCAATATATCCCATATCTCCATTAAAAACACCTTGACCAAAAACTGTTACTCCATTTTCAACTTTTATCCATTCTTGATCATAATTGTTTGCAGTTTGCATAACTTTGTCGCCAACCCTGAAAGTTTTTTTGCCGACAGTTAGTTCAACTTTTTCTGGGCTTTTTGGATTAAGTTTGTTTTGTAATTCCAAATTTAGGTTATCAACACCTGCAACACCAGACTTCATTGGAGCAATAACTTGAATATCTTTTGAAGAAATGTTTTTATATGCCGGAATTCTTTCTGCAACCATGTTAACAATATCTTTACAAACTTCAAGTGGTTCAAACTTGTTTGAATAGAAAAAATCTTCACTTTTTTGCGACAAATTTGGCATTTCACCGTTATTTATTTTATGCGCATTAACAACAATTTGACTGTTTTCGCCCTGTCTGAATATTTGAGTTAAGCAAACATAATTAATCATATCACTTGCAAGCATATCTGCAAGAATATTCCCTGCTCCAACGCTTGGAAGCTGGTCTTTATCTCCAACAAAAATAACTTTTGTTCCAAGTTGAATTGCTTTAAACAAACTATATGTTACAAAAGCATCAAGCATGGAAACTTCATCAATAATAATAACATCGGCATCAAGAGGGTTATGTTCATTTTTGTTAAATGCAAGTCTTCCCTTAATGTTCCCCATTTCTAGAGCACGATGAATTGTGCTGGCAGATCTTTCTGTTTGCTCCTCCAAACGCTTGCTTGCTCTGCCGGTTGGTGCCAAAAGTATTGTTTTTTTGTTTAAACTTTCAAAAATGTAAATCAAACATTTAACAATTGTTGTCTTCCCTGTTCCAGGGCCACCAGTTATTATTGAAACCCCATTATTAATTCCACATTCAACAGCTTTTTTTTGAACTTCATGCAATTTTATATTATTTAGTTTTTCATATTCTTCAATCAAATTTTTAACATCTAAATTATAATTTGGAGCACTTTCAATAAGCATTGTAAGTTTTGTGGCAATTTGCTTTTCCATATTATAGTTTTTGGACGTGCAAACTGCTTCTTCACCATTATAATCAACTTTTTTAAGATATCCTTCAATAAATAAGTTTGTAACTTGGCTTTCAACTTCGCCAATCATCTCTTCATTAAAACCCAAAACTCCACAGGTGCCAGAAAGCAAATCTTTTAATATAACAACTGTTGACCCTTGGTTTTCGGCAAGTTCACTCATAACATATATTATTCCTGCACGAATTCTAAATTCGCTTGTGCTATCAATTCCAAGTTTTGCTGCAATTTTGTCTGCAGTTTTAAACCCAACACCATCGATATCTTCAATGAGCTTATATGGATTTTTTTGCAAAACTTCTATGGTTTTGTTTTTGTAAACTTCATAAATTTTAACAGCTAAACCAATTGTAACATCATATGCTTGCAAAAAAATAACAGCTTCTTGCATTTTT
The DNA here is from genome assembly GCA_946610655.1 of uncultured Clostridia bacterium. GTDB lineage: Bacteria > Bacillota > Clostridia > Christensenellales > UBA1242 > RGIG4790. The sequence continues at coordinate 3,145 of CAMOCH010000045.1, read as the reverse complement.
TTAATATCTTTATATGCAGCACCAATTTCAAGAGCTTTTCTTTTGCTAATTCCCTTAACTTGTTCCAAAGAAAGTGGTTCTTTATCAATAATTTCGAGAGTTTTTTCACCAAACATATTAACAATGTTCCGGCTTGTTGCTTCTCCAACTCCAGAAATTAAACCAGAAGCCAAATATTTTTGAATAGCCTCTTTGCTTGTTGGTTTTTTTATGTTTACAAAGGTTGTTTCAAATTGTTCGCCATAGCGCGTGTTAAGTTTATATTCCCCTTCAAGTTCCAAAATTTCAGACTCACCAATAATAGGAAACTTGCCTGTGCAAATAACACTTTTCCCCAAATAATCAATCTCAACAACACTATAACCATTGTCGTTATTTCGATATATAATAGACTTAACTGCGCCAAAAATTTTCATATACTTATATTATAATATAAAAATTTTTATGTCAAACAATAAAAATTGAATAAAAATTATTCACACATGCATACTAACAACATGAAAAAATCAGTTTTTATTATCTTATCAATATTAATGTTAGCACTAATGCTACCAATAAACAAACCTGTGTTTGTTTCAAAGGACATATCATATTGCTTAAATGTTGCTGAAATGCCAAAAGAATCTTTTCAAAAACCACCAGCAAAACTTCTTGCCATTGTTGTTGATGATTTTGGTGGATATGAAAGAGCTGGAGTTGACGAACTTCTTGAAAGTGATGTTCCAATCACATGCGCAATCATGCCGTTTGTGGATAACACCAAAACAGATTATGAAAAAGCAATTAATAACAAAAAAGAAGTAATTTTGCATATGCCAATGCAGGCACACGTGCGCTTGCCCGAAAGTTGGTATGGTCCAGTTTACATCACCAACTACGAAAGCACTGACTCTGCAACTGAAAAACTTGAAAAATGCTTGGCCGAAATGCCAGAAGCAAAAGGATTTAACATTCACATTGGTTCTGGTGCAAGCAGAAATCAAGAGCTTATGAAGGCCATGTATGATTACTCTTCTTCACATGACCTTTATTTTTTAGACAGCAGAACCAACCTTGGCGATAAATGTGAAGAAGCATCAAAAATGTCAAACAGCATCTATCTTGGCAGAGATGTTTTTTTGGAACCAAACAAAAACAAAAGTTATGCCGGTGTAATTAGCAGATTAAATCAAACAATTAGTGTTGCTGATGAAAACGGTTACGCTATTGCAATTGGTCATGTTGGTGCCGAAGGTGGCACCAACACTGCCCGTGCCATTATTGACTTTTATAAATCACTCGACAAAGAAAAATATAACGTTGTTCCATTAAGTTCTATATATGATCTTATTAAATCCAAAAACTTTAAATAGTCAAAAAACACAAAAATAAATTGATTTTTGACACTTTAATTTTTGTTTGTTCAAAATTATTCAAAATTATTCAAAAATAATTGACATTTAATTTTATTCGTTGTATTTTAGAATAGTTCGAGCAAAAACAATATTTTTGGATAAAATTTTAACATATTCAAAAATACGACACATTACTACAAAATTTTGTAAAATGATTAAATTTACAACAAACAATATTTTTGGTTTTAGTAAATTTTGTGTGATATTATTTCCCCGTTGTTTAAATTATGATTTTTTTCAGCATAATCAAAAATTAGACGACAAATTTAATTGAAAAAGGATATAAAATGGAAACTTCTTACAAAATCATAATTGCAAATGAAGACATCAACGAAATACAAAAAGCAAAAGCTGCTTTTGAGAAAAAAGGTGCAACAATTGTTGGAACAGCTCAAGACGGAATTTCACTTGAATCAATAATCAACACCACTGCTGCAGACGCTGTTGTACTCGACGTTATGCTTCCAGGCAAAGATGGATTTTGCGTTATAGAAAACGCCATTAAAAACAATATTCAAACAAGTTTTTTTGTTACAACCTCACTTAAATCTACCCCATTTATTCAAAAAGCACTTAACCTTGGTGTTAAGTATTATATGTTAACTCCTATTGATTACTCTATTGTTTATGATAGAATCACAGATTCTTTTGCCGAAATTGAAGAATCTTCAACTTTTCAAAACAAAAATCGTGAACTTGAAGAAAAAATAACCAACCTATTTATAACCGTTGGCATTCCTGCACACATAAAAGGTTATCAATTTTTAAGAGAAGCAATTAAAATGGCAATCAAAAAACCAGAAGTTATTAATAGCATCACCAAAGAATTATACCCAAGCATAGCTAGTAAGTTTGAAACATCTTCTAGCAAAGTTGAAAGAGCTATTCGCCACGCAATTGAAGTTGCATGGAATCGTGGCAAAATTGAAAATATTAATAATGTGTTTGGAATTCATGTTTATTCAAGCAACGATAAACCAACAAATGGTGAGTTTATAGCGCTTGTTGCAGATAAAATGCTCCTAGAAGGCTAAAATTCTTAAAATATATATAAAAATAGTTTACAACATAACCTTTTTGGTATAATATATGCATAAGTTTTATATCAGCATGGCTATCATAATCATACAATAAACTAATGTGATAGATTACTGCAAAAGGAGAAATTTATGCCTAAATACAAAAAGTGCCCAAGATGCGAATTAAACTATATTCCTGTTGACGATGAATACTGCACCGTTTGCAGACAAGAACTTAAACTTGAACAAGCCGAAGATGATGAAGATTTGGAAGTTTGCCCTATTTGTGGTGTGAATTATATGTCATCAACAGAATCTATGTGCGAAGATTGCGCAAAAAAGAAAAAAACTAATCCAAAAGAAGCTATTCTTGACGACGAAGATGATGAAGAGGAAGAAAGCGAATTTGAAGAATCTTCTTGGGATGAAGGCGTTAATGATAATGAAGATGTTGAAGTTGTTTCTCTCAGTGAACTTGAAGAGGAAGAAGACAACGACATAGACGATAGTTTTGATGACGATGAAGATGGAGAGTTTGGAAAAATGGAAGAACCAGAAAACAATAATAATGACGATGACGACGATTTTGACTATGTTAACCCAGACGACTTCACCGACGAAGAACTTGAAGACGAAGATGAAAATGAAGAAAACGAAGAAGATGATGATTTTTAATATTTATACAAAATAAAAACACGGCCGCCGCCGTGTTTATTTTTTTATCAATTTTCT
>CAMOCH010000044.1 GCA_946610655.1 uncultured Clostridia bacterium | reverse complement strand
CCGGCTGAGCTAAGGAGGAATATATATACACTGGTCATTCGACCAAGTGATTGTATTATATACTACTTTAAATTATTTTGCAACACTTTTTTATAAATTTTATAAATTATTTTGCGAACCATTTAACATATCTTTTAAATTGCCAAGATATGTGGTTAGTTCATCATCACTCAGTATATTGTCTGAGGTTAGGGGAACCGATGCATCTTCATAATTTGTTTTAATGTAGCTCAGTATTGTTTGTGCAAATGCTTCAACTTCAGGAAATTTGCTTTGAGTTATTTTAACCAAATTGTTAATTTTTCCATCGGTTAAGTATTTTGAAAACATTGTGGAAATTGAGCCATCGGTGTTCGCAAGTTTTTGAACAATTTCAAGGGTATAGGTGTTATCAAAATTTGTAACATAATTTGCACTTGCTTCTTGAGATTTATTGCTGCGTCCATTAATTTCGTAATATCTGTTCACCAAAATTGCAGTCATGAATGCTGCACAAATAATGCAAATAAAAACAATGGCAAAAACTTTTGTTTTGCCACTGAAAAATTTATTTTGTTTATTTTTATCTTTTGTTTTTATCATTTGTATAAGTTAAATTATCTCAAAATTATTGTTGTGCTTGTTGGACAAATTTCATCGCCTTCTGCAAGAATAATTTCTTGTCCGTGTTTGTATTCTTTAACATATAAGCCAATTCTAATATTGAATTTTTCTTCATTGCCATAAGCACTAAGGACTGTCCATTTGCCTGGTTTAAGTGGACCACGTGTTGAAACGGTAACCATTTTTCTTGGTTGAAGAACGATATCGTTTTTAACAAGGGTCACATTAATATCTCCATTTTTGTCAACAATGGTTGCGTCTTCACTATAACGAACGTTATTTTGTTCTTTAACGCCTTCAACTTCACGAGTTTTTTGCTCATCACGAATTTTCTTTCTTTTTCTTGCTTTAAGAATGATAACAATAACGCAAAGCAAAACGACAAGGCCTGCTAATGCATAAAGTGAATAGGTTAAAATTTCACTTGTTGAAATTGATAACAAAAAGTTTGTCATAGTTTTTACCTCTCTTATAAAATATATTTTATCATATCACATCAGTTTTTTCAACATTTTTAATATTATTTTTTGATATATGTTGTTTAATGATTTTAACAATAAACCATGTGATTAATACAATTGACACAATTATGATTGCCATAATAATGTATGTAAAAATAAAGTGTGCGTTTGGGAAGAAATTAAAAGGTAAGCCATTTTTAACCAAATACATATAATTTCTTTCTGGATAGAATGCGTTTCCAATGCTTGCAAAAGCACACATAAATGCCAAAACAACAGGAACTTCTAATATAGACCAAGCGTTGTATTTTGGTTTTCGTGTGCAAATGTAGCAAATTGAAACACTAGGAAGGGCAAAGTGTAAAATTATGCTTTCAATAATATAAAAGGTTGGAACGTTTGTGTAGTAGTAGTCTCCAAAAATAAATGTTAAAACTCCACCAAGAATTGCAAAACACAAAACAGGTAGAGAAAATTTTGTTGATTTAACAAAATAGATAATAGCAAGAAGAAAGCACATCATGTGGCATAGTTGAAATGGTAAAACTTCAACAAAAGTAAATTTGCCTGAAGCAAGTTGAACAATCATGCGAAAAATTCTTAAAACAACCATTGTGATTGCAAGCACGGCACCAAATTTTTTTGCAAATTTTGGAAATTTTATTGCAAGCACAATAAGGGCAATAAACCATAAAAACATAACTATAATAAGTGCAATATGAAGTGGACAAAACAAACCTTGACCACTTTCAAAAGCATCTAAGTTTTCGGTAAGCCAGTCATAAAATGTGATAGAACATAGTGAATTCATAATTTCTTCCATTAGTTAAAATTTGTTGATTTTGATTTGAGATTATAATATTATATTGTAAGAATATAATAAAGGATTGCTTGCTTATGCGTCAAATTAATTTTAGCAATAATTTAAAAAATCTTAGAACTGGCAGTAACAAGTTTGGCAAAAAGTTTAGTCAAAAACAGGTGGCAGACAAAACTGGCATATCTAGGTCTCTTATTAGCGAATATGAAAATGGCATAAAAGAGCCAACCATTGGTGCAGTTGTTAAGCTTGCAGATTTTTTTGAAATAACATTAGAGGAACTTTGCTTTGAATAAACAATCATTCTTAGAAAAACTTAATAATGTGTTGTTTCCACATTATTCTTGTCCGTTTTGTGGTAGAGAAACCAAAGACGGTGTTGTTTGCAAAAGTTGCAATCATAATAAAATTAATGCAAACTTTTGTGTGAAATGTGGAGAACATATTTTAGATAATGAAAAAATTTGCTATATATGCAAAGATTTGGAGCGCGTTTTTGACAGCAATTATTCATGTTATGAGTATAATGAAGAAACGTCTGGTGCAATAATGGCACTTAAATATAATGATAAAAAGTATTTAGCAAAAGACTTTGCGAAAATTTTGTTTGAAAGATTTAAAACGCTAGATTTGCATATTGATATTGTGACAAGCGTTCCAATGAGCGTGGAAGCACAAAAGAAAAGAGAGTATAATCATGCTGCAGAAATTGCAAAAGAATTTTGTAAACTTGCAGATTTGAAATATGAAGATTTGCTTGCAAAAATTAAAAGCACTCCAAGACAAGCAGAACTTGGCAGAGATGAAAGAATTAAAAACCTGGTTGGCTCATTTGCAATTATTAACAAGCAAATTAAAAAAAATAAAAACATTTTGATTATTGATGACGTTTTTACAACTGGCAGCACAATGACTGCTTGTGCAACAGAACTTAAAAAGGCAAAGCCAAATAAAGTTTATTGTCTTACTGTTACAAAAACAAAAAATCCAGAAATGTAAAACGCTAAATTATGCCAAAATATTGATTTTATTGCAAACAAATTGCTGCTTGATAGTGGACAAAAATGCATAAATCAATTATACTAAATGAGTTAGAGGAGAATATTTATGGGACTATTTAGTTTCTTCAAAAATTTTGATAACAACAGAAGTTTGAAAAAACTTGAAAAAATTGCTGCAAAAATTGAAGACATTGAAGAAAAATATAAAGCACTTTCTGATGACGAACTCCGCGCGCAAACAGATGTGCTTAAAGGCAGACTAAAAGATGGTGAAACACTTGATGATATTTTGCCAGATGCTTTTGCAGTTGTTAGAGAAGCAAGTGCAAGAGTTCTTAAAAAGCGTCATTATCATGTTCAACTTTTGGGTGGTATTGTTTTGCATGAAGGCAGAATTGCAGAAATGAAAACTGGTGAAGGTAAAACTCTTGTTTCAACACTGCCTGCATATTTAAATGCTCTTGCTGGCCCAGTTCATATTGTTACAGTCAATGAATATTTGGCAAAGCGTGACGCGGAATGGATGGGCAAAATTCATAAATTTTTGGGGCTCAGTGTTGGCGTTGTTTATTCTAACCAGGATCCAAGAGAAAAAATGGAAGCATACAAAGCTGACATAACCTATGGAACAAGTAGTGAGTTTGGTTTTGACTATCTTCGTGATAACATGGCTCCACAAAAAAGATTCCAAGTTATGCGTGGGCTTCAATTTTGTATTATTGATGAAGTTGATAGTGTTTTGATTGATGAAGCAAGAACGCCTCTTATAATTAGTGGTCCAACAGGGGAAAGTAGTGATCAATACACAGTTGCTTGCTCTTTTGTTAAAACTTTGAATAAAGACGACGTTGAAATTGATGAACAAAAAAAGACCATTCACTTAACAGATTCTGGTATCACTAAGGCTGAAAAATTCTATAAAATTGATAACCTTAGTGATATGGACAACCTTCAAATTAACCATAATATCAACAATGCCATTCGTGCAAGGTTTATGATGAAAAAAGACAATGACTATATTGTTAAAGATGGCGAAGTTTTGATTGTTGATGAGTTCACTGGTCGTATTATGGTGGGAAGAAGATATTCTGATGGTCTTCATCAAGCAATTGAAGCAAAAGAAGGCGTTAAAATTAATGAGGAAAACAAAACCCAAGCAACAATAACTCTTCAAAATTTCTTTAAATTATATAAAAAGTTGTCTGGTATGACCGGTACTGCAAAAACAGAAGAGGCAGAATTTAGAGAAATTTATGGACTTGATGTTGTTAGTATTCCAAGTAACAGACCAGTTATTAGAAAAGACTATAACGATTCATTTTATTTCAGTCATGAAGCAAAGATAAAAGCTGTTTGTAATGATATTGTTGATTGTTATGAAAGAAAGCAACCAGTCCTTGCAGGTACTGTTACAGTTGAGAGGAGTGAGGAATTAAGCAGAGAACTTAAAAAACTTAAAATTCCACACAATGTGCTCAATGCAAAAAATCATATGAAAGAAGCAGAAATTATTGCCCAAGCCGGCAAACTTGGTGCTGTTACAATTGCAACAAACATGGCTGGTCGTGGAACAGATATTTTGCTTGGTGGTAACCCAGAGTTTATGGCAAAAGAAGCGATGAAGAAAAAAGGTTACGAGCCAGAAATTATTGAGCTTGCAAGTTCATTCTTCCCTGTGAACACCGATGAAGAAAAAGAAGCAAGAAAAACATTCCAAGAACTTTTGGAAAAATTTACAAAAGAAACAGATAAAGAAAAAGAAGAAGTTGTTGCCCTTGGTGGTCTTAGGATAATTGGCACAGAGCGTCATGAAAGTCGAAGAATTGATAATCAGCTTCGTGGTCGTTCTGGTCGTCAAGGAGATCCAGGCAGCTCAATATTCTATATTTCTGCAGATGATGATTTGTCTAGAGTTTTTGGATCAGAAAGACTAAAGAGAATGGCGGAATTCTTTAAACTTGATAGTGATACTTCAATAAACTGGAAAATGTTCTCAAATAACGTTGAAAACGCACAAAAAAAAGTTGAAGGATTTAATTATTCAGCAAGAAAAAATATTATTGAGTATGACAATGTTCTTAACCTTCAAAGAGCAGAGGTTTACACTGAAAGAGAAAAAATCTTGAATGGCGAAGATATTCACGACAAAGTTCTTCAAATGATTAGAGAACTTGCATATGAAACAGTTAATGATTTTGACTATGAAGATGCTGAACAAGTTGATATTGAAGATTTCAACAAAGCTCTTGAACAATTTTTGTTAGACCCTGGCACAAACTTTGTTACTCTTGACATACTAAATAGATATTCAACACATGAACTTGTTGATTTAATTGCAGAACGTGCAGTTGCAAAATATGAAGCTAGATTCCAAGAAAATACAAAAAACGGATTTAATATTAATCAACTTGAAAGAGATGTATTCTTGAGAAACCTTGACAGACGTTGGATTGAACATATTGATGATATGGATAACCTTAAAATGGGTATTGGTCTTCGTGGTTATGGAAACAAAAACCCAGTTATTGTTTACCAGGCAGAAGGTGGAGATATGTTTGACGAAATGATCGCAGGGGTTAGAAAAGAAGTTGCAAAATTCTTGCTTGCAGTTCCTGTTCTCTCTGTTGAAAAAGGAAATATCAGATTGCCTGCAACTCCAAATAAACCAAATGCAAATTTGCAAACCCACACAGCTGGAAAGCCTGCAAAACCAAAAACAGTTGTTAAAAAACAAACAGTTGGAAGAAATGATCCTTGTCCATGCGGCAGTGGTAAAAAATATAAAAACTGTTGTGGTAAAGAGCAAAATTAACATAAAAATTATCTAAGCAATATAACATTTGCATTAAATTTAGCAATATTTAATTAAATAAAGATAAATAATGATAAAAAAACGCAAAAATATGATAAAATAATATAAAAAACAATAAAATTTTGTAAAAATGTGTGAAATATTTGCAATTTTGTAAATATTTCACATTTTTTATTGTGCAATATTGACTTTTTGTGCTTTTTATTATATATTAAATATAATAACAAAACTTTCCGAGGAGGAAATTATTATGGCAGATATGGTTCTTTTAAATAGTGTTCAAGAATATGAACATCTTAAAGATTTTGTTGAAGCATACAAAAAATTACGAAATAATCCAGCAGGATACACTTTTCGTGGAGAACCTCTTAACGATTTAAGTAAATTAAAGAATGAAGAGGATTTGTTGCAGGTTATTGCAGAAAATCATGCAAGACTAGGCTATAAAACTGCCAATCCTCATAATGATGCACTACGAGGAGCTATCAAGTCTGCAAGAACTTTGTCTGGCAATGATAATTCTTTTGGTGCTTTAAATTCTATTGCAGATAATGGTGAACTTTTTGAAAAGAGTTTTGCTTCATTTAAAGATCAAACACAAGCATTGATAAATGCACAAACTGCACAATATGCAGAGGAAAGTGCAAAATTATTTGATAGTAAACTTGAAAACAAAAAATTAAAAAGTGGAATTTTTAGGTCACTTGTTGGTAAATTTGTTCTTGCAGCGCTTGCAATTGCTGCAGCACCTGCATTGCTTTTTGGTGCTGCTGGTATTGTTGGTGGATTTGCAGCATTATTTTCTGTTGCTCATCTTGGAACGCTTGCTTTGGCTGGCTTTACTGGATTTTTAGGTTATCATTTCTTAAAAAATCCTTTCAAAAAAGCAATGGATAATTTAACAAAGAAAATTGAAAAAAATCAAAAAGCTCTTGCTGGAACTGAAAAGGGTTCAAATAAAGAACTTGCTGAGCAACTTACAAAAGTTAACGAACTTGAAAGTCAACTTGGTTTTACAAAAAGCAAAATGGTGAGCAAGGAGCGTCAACAAGAAGTAGTAAATGAAAATAATACTCATGTAAATACAACAGAAAATGTTGCTTCAAACAATATGGTTAACGTCAATACACTTAACAATTCAAATGAGTCAGAAAGACACGCAAACTATTACACTGCAAACATGGAAAATAGTGTTGATGAATTTAAAAAATATATAACAACTGAAGAAAGAGAAAGAGTTATTACAGATGCTGCAAATGCTTATGTTGAGAATAAAATTAATGAAATGTTTGCTGGCTCAACTAGCACTGTTTCAGATGTTGACAGAAAATATTTGAAAGAACAAGTTGCAGACATGATGCTTGATTATGTTTATGCAGATGCTGAACTCATTAAAAATGGAAATGAAGAAGAAACCAAAAAATTGGTTGGTTCTCC
>CAMOCH010000043.1 GCA_946610655.1 uncultured Clostridia bacterium | reverse complement strand
TTAACTGCAGCAGCCAAACTTTGCAAACTTGTTGTTTCAAAAGAAGCTTGCAAACTTTGTGCAACAACGTCTCCAGTGTTATTCATAATAAATTTGTATGCTTTGTTTATTGCTCTTAAAAAGTTTTCAACCAAAGTAGAGTTAGAGCTTATGTAGCTTGGTTTAGCCATAAAGCAAGTATATGGAATTTCGCCACTATATTCACCAACGCTGCCAACCAAGTAACCTTTGCCGCTATTAACAAATTCACTGGCTGTTGGCTCAAACATTGTACAAAATTCTGCATCTGTGCTTTCAAACACAGGTACCATCATATTAAATGCAGTGTTTGTGTCGAGAGTAATGTTAACCCCGTTATAAAGTTTGTTTGAGTTAACAACCCATTCAAAAGTCATTGCAGGAAGACCACCTTTTCGGCCAGCGATAACAGTTTTATTTTGTAAATCTGTTTTCCAGTTAAAATTTGTGTACTTTGTTTTAGAAATTAAGAATGAACCATCTCTTTTTGTAAGTTGACCGAAAACTTTTGGGTAATTTGTGCTGCCATTTGATGCAACATAAACCACGGTTTCTGGGCCCATTAAAGCAATGTCTGCTTGACCAGAAAGCAGAGCAGTCATACTGCTATCACTGCCACCACCATTGGTAAGTTCAACTTCAATTCCATAATCTTTAAGATATCCATTGTTTATTGCAACATAAAGTGGAGCATAAAAAACACTATGAGTTACTTCATTAATTCTCACTTTACCAGAACTAGATGAGTTGTCTTTGCATCCAACAAACATGATGGAAGAACATATAACAAGCATCAAACTTAAAGCAAAACATAAAAATTTTTTCAAAAACTATTTCCTCCTTGTAATATTTAGAATTTGTAAAAACAAATTCCTAAAATATATTATGACAATAATTTTTTTTGTGTTAAAAATGTTGTTTTTATGTTTTGTGCTTGATATTTTTGGTCACTATATGTTAATATATTAACTATAGTGGAGAGAATCACATGGTAAAAACCGTATTTAAAATAATTTTTTTGATTGTTATGTTTTTGGGCATAGTTGCAATGATTGTTACACCATTATTTTTTCCAAAAGATTCAAGAAATGATGTGTCAACAAACAGAAAAATTACAAAAATTAGATTAATTGCTATGATAGTTAGTGCATCTGCGCTTTTAATCGTATTACTAATTAGATAAACTAGAGGAAGAAAATATGTTAGATAAAAAGAGTTACAACCCAACAGAGTGGGAAGATAGTATTTATAAATTGTGGGAAGATAATAATGCATTTCATGCTGATGAAAACAGCAAAAAACCAGCATTTTCAATTATCATGCCACCACCAAATGTAACAAGCCAAGCTCATATTGGCCATGCTATGGACATGACATATCAAGATGTTCTTATTCGTTACAAACGTATGCATGGATTCAACTGCTTGTGGCAACCAGGAACAGACCATGCTGCTATTGCAACCGAAGTTAAACTTGTTGAAAAACTTAGAAAAGAAGGAAAGACAAAAGAAGAAATTGGCAGAACCGAGTTTGATAAACTTGCTTGGGACTGGTATAACTACTATGGAGATAGAATACTTAACCAATTTCATAAGCTTGGCTTTTCTGCAGACTGGGCAAGATATAAATTTACAATGGATGAAACCAGCACAAAAGCAGTTTTAACAGCATTTATAAACCTTTATAACAAAGGCTACATATATCGTGGTAAACGCCAAACAAACTGGTGCGTACATTGTAAATCAGTTATATCTGATGACGAAGTTGTGTATAGTGATGAACCAGGACACATGTGGCATATTCGTTATCCATATGCAGATGGCAGCGGCTATATAACAGTTGCAACAACACGTCCTGAAACACTTTTTGGGGATACTGCTGTTGCTGTTAATCCAAAAGATAAAAGATATAAAAAGATAGTTGGCAAAATGCTTAATTTGCCACTTACAAATCGTCAAATTCCAATTATTGCAGATGATTATGTTGATGAAACTTTTGGAACTGGTATGGTTAAAATAACTCCAGCTCACGACCCTAACGACTATGAAGTTGGGAAACGTCACAACCTAGAAATGCTTTCTGTTATAAGCAAAGACGGAACTCTTACCGAAGTTGCTGGCAAATTTGCAGGACTAAGTATTGAAGAGGGAAGAAAACAAGCAGTTGCTGAACTTGAAAAACTTGGACTTCTTGAAAAAATTGAAAATCACAGCCACAATGTTGGACATTGTGAACGTTGTCACACAGCAATTGAACCAATGATAACAGAGCAATGGTTTGTTGCAATGAAAGAACTTGTTAAACCAGCTATTGAAGTTGTTAAAAAAGGTGAACTTCAAATTCACCCAAAACGTTTTGAAAAGAACTATTTCCATTGGCTTGAAAACATTCAAGACTGGTGCATATCTCGTCAAATTTGGACAGGTCACAGAATTCCTATTTATTATTGTGATGATTGTGGTGAAGTTGTTGCTGCAAGAGAAATGCCAAAAGTTTGTCCAAAATGTGGAAAATCTCATTTTACACAAGATCCAGATGTTTTGGATACATGGTTTAGTAGTGCACTTTGGCCATTTTCAACTCTTGGTTGGCCAGATAATACCAAAGAACTTAAAGTTTTCTATCCAACAGATGTTTTGGTTACAGGTTTTGACATTCTTACTCAATGGGCCACAAAAATGGTTTATATGGGTTTTGAATGTGCTGGTGCAACACCATTTAAACATTGCTTAATTCATGGTCTTGTTCGTGATGAAAAGGGCAGAAAAATGAGTAAGAGTTTGGGTAATGGTGTTGACCCACTTGATGTGTCTAGTAAATATGGGGCAGATAGTCTTAGATTGGCTCTTATAAAAGACATGAGCATGGGCATGGACACAAGATATAGCGACACAAAAGTTGACACAAGCCGTGCGTTTATTAATAAACTTTGGAATGCTAGCAAGTTTATTAGCATGCATAGCCAAAACGAGAATATTCTTCCAATAGAAAAAGTTAAACTTGATGCAAAAGATAAGTGGATTGTTTATAAACTTTCTAAACTTATTAAAAATGTTGAAACCAACTTTGATAACTTTGATGTTGGCGTTGCTCTCACAAACATATACAACTTTGTTTTGGACGACTTCTGCGATTATTATGTTGAGTTTAGCAAACCATCAATTTTTGCTGGTGGCGAAGCAAAAACAAACACAGTAAGTGTACTTAATTATGCACTAGATGCAATACTTAAATTGTTGCATCCATATATTCCATATGTTACAGAATATATTTATCAAAACAGCAAGCAAATCAACGCCGATGGCAAACTTTTGATGCTTGAACCATATGCAAAAGCACTCAGCACAAAATCACTTGCAGATGGATATAACGCAACTGAAAAAGTTATTGATGCAATCAAAAAACTTCGTGCACTTAAAGTTGAAAATAATATAGCCATTAATGTTAAGCCAGATGTTAGTGCTCCAGCTGATGCAAAAGAGTTTGCAGATATCATTTCAAAACTTGCAGTTGTAAACATTGTTTTTGATGAATTTGATGGCATAGTCACTATGACGGAACTTGGCAAGTTTACTCTTAAACAAGAAAAGGCAGATAAAGCAGAACTTGAAAAACAAATTAAAGCTGAAATTGAAAAATTAGACTTTGAAATTAAGCGTTCAAGTGGAATGCTTTCTAACTCAAACTTCATGGCAAAAGCTCCAGCAAAACTTGTTGAAGCAGAAAAACAAAAACTTGAAAATAACACAGCAAAAAAAGCTGAACTTGAACAAAAACTTAAAGAACTATAAAATAAAAAAAACTGCCGGTTGGCAGTTTTTTTATGCATGGTTTATTTTGCTTATCTTCACATCGCCGCACAGAACTTCGCTATGAGAGTATGAATAGTGCTTTTCGCCATCGGGGTCAAAAACAAGCACAGTGAAAATGCTTGGATACACATTTTCAATAATTCCTTCAAATTTTTCAATCTTTTTTCTGCCTTTGTTAACTTGCATTTTAACACTTTCACCTTTTAAACTGTTAATTTGCTCAATAATTTGTTTAATATCTCCAGTTGCTTTTCTCATAAAAAATTCTCCTACATAATTTTTACCCTAAAAAAATTGTTTTTATTCAAAAATATTTTTATTTGTCATATTTTTTAAGTGGGCAATATAGAATATTAGCAAGGTAGGAGGATTATTTGATGGATATTGAAACAAAACAGGCAAATTTAAAGATTAAAAAAGTGTTTGGCACAGATGAATTTGCTGTTAATGGAAAAATTGATATTGATGGAAATATCAAAAAGATACTTTATGTTAATGCTATTTCTAGCGTGCAAAATTTTGAAACATTAGACACAAATTGCAATATAAGTGGCAGAATTCAAGTTAGTGTGGCATGTTTATTAGATGGTGGAATAAAAAATGTTGTGTCAGATTTTCCATACACAACAAATATGCAGGTTCTAAGTCAAGATATTAGTATTTTTACGCAAGCAAAAGATATTAAATTTGAACAAAATCAAAACTCAATTGATATTTCGGTTTTGGTTAATGCTGAGGCAATTGGTTTTGAAAACCAAGAGATTACAGAAATTGAAAGCCAAGATGAAGCAGTGGTGCTTAAAACAGAAGATATTGCTGTTAACACTGCAGTAAACGCAGGCGAGAGTAAGTTCACGCAAAGTTTGACTATTGAACTTGATAAGCAAGATGCGCAAATTTTGTATGTTAATGCGAGTTCAAATATTGATAAAACAGAATCTTTTGTTGATCAAATAACCATTAGTGCCAACTGCGAAGTGAAAATTGGGTATATTAGTGACAATATTTTTTATGAAGTGTCTAAAATTGTTGAGTATAATCAAGAAATTTCTTGTTTGAATGCGCTTCCAAATATGAAAACAACAGCAAGTGTTAATGTGGCAGGAGTGAACTATGTGCAAGATTCTCAAAATGTCAATATTGTTGTTAGTTTAAATGCTTATGTTTCTTGCTATAAACAAGAAATACTAAACATTACAAAAGATGCTTATTCAATTGAAAACAATTTGCAAATTAACTATGAATGTAAAAATTATATAGATTTTGTTGAACAAAAACATATGAACGCAAATGCTCTAGCAAAGATTGATGGCATTAATGATGCAGTAATTTTAGGGTTATTTAATTACAAGGCTAAAATAGCAAAAACAGAGATTCAAAATGGTATTTTAACTGTTGATTGTATTGTTTTTACAAAAGAATTATATAAATTTGCAGAAAATGAAGAATTAAACACTTGTGACGTAAATATTCCATTGGTTTTAAAAACCCCAACAAATGCAAAAAGTGTTGATGATGTGTTGGTTGATATTAACAAATTGACCATTAATAAAAATAATGAAGTTGAAATTGAAAGTATTGTTTCTTTTGTTGAACAAAAAGAAACATATATTGAATTTGTTGATTCAATGAAAGAAACTGAAAGAAAAGAAGAAGAGCAAAGCGCAATTACTGTTTATATTGCGAAGCCAAACCAAACTATTTTTGATGTTGCTAAAGCTCTAAATGTTTTGCCAGATTCTGTTGATACTGCTGAATTAATTGACGGAAAATTCAATGGTGGAGAGAAAATATTCGTTTATAATCCAATAAATGCAGAGTTTTAATTGTATTTATAAAAAATAGTCATAAAAATAAATTAAATTACGCAAAAAAATGCAAAAGTGTTTAAAATTTTGCATTTTTTTATGCATTTTGCACATTATTTTTGCTAATAATTGCGATATGAAAAAACTTTTGCCAGTATTTATGTTTATTGCAGGATTAGTGCTCGTTGTTGTGTCGTTGTGCGTAATTAAATAAAATTATTGCATTTTTAAAAAGCAATTAATAAAATTGTTTACATTTTTTATTTTATTTGATAAAATAAAGGCTGTAAACAAAAGATAAAGAGAGATTAAGTGATGAATAATAACGAATATAACCAGAGGGTTTTTTTGCGCATGAAAAATATCAAAGAACTAAGAAACATGGCAAGAAATATTGGTGTTGTTAGCCCAACGTCTAAATCTAAGGAAAAACTTATTGAAGAGATGATGGACATTATTGAGGGCAGAGTTATTCCAGAATATGTTAATAGCAACAGAGGAAGACCTGCAAAGAATATAATAAATCAAGAAATTGAGTATAATAATAGCATCAATAATTTTAAGTTTTCATATAAAGTTGCAAGCCCAACTGTTAAATATAATGTGGACATGGTTGACAACTTGCTTTCAGGCACAATTTGCAAAGAAGAGACAGGATATTATTTGAGACGACTTAAATTTCTTAAGAGTGTAACAGATATTAAAATTGACGATGATTTTGTAAATAAATACAAGTTAAATGACGGAGATTTTGTTGAATATATTAAAAACGACAATGAAATTGCTATTTTAAAAGTTAATAATGCAGAAATATTAACAGAAATTGATGATATTGACATAGAAAATATACAAAAAACTGCAAAAAGTGCGATTTTTGCTAAAAACAAAAGTGAAATTTTGTATATTTTAGAGAAATTATCACAAGAAAATAAAATCTTAGTATTTTCCAATCAAAATATTCCATTTAATGGCAAAAATGTTTTAATTATTAATAATTTTCAACAAAATAAAGATAATTCAATAAACTTTATAAGTTCTTTAAATTTTGCAACTAGCCTACAAAATTCACAAGATTTTGATTATATAGTTTTTGATAGGGCTGATGAAATTTTAGATAATTTAAACCAGTTAGAAATCAATTTAAAGAACCAATATATGGCAGAGATAAAATCTTTAACTAGTGCGATTACTAAAAACAAATCAAAATTGGTTTTTGTGTTTAAAAAGGATAATAAAGATATTAGGCAATTTTTAAAACTAATATAAAAGCAAGCCAACCGGCTTGCTTTTTTATGATAATCTAATATTTTCCAAATTCAGTTTTTCAAAATCGATGGTTTCAACAAAATCGCGTTTTTTAAATGTGCAGTTATTGTAGTGCACAAAATGTTTGGTGTGCATTGCAAGAACTATTGGTGTGGGTAAATCTAATCTGTGACAAATTTCGCTAACATGTAAGTAGAAAGTGTCATCAGAAAAATTGTCAATGCTTTCATACATCACTTGCTTAATTATTTTATCTTTAATCATAACTTTTGCCCAAATTTTTATCATAATTTTGTCCTCAATACATAAAATTTATCATACACAGAATTTTATTTGCAAGCAAATAATAATTTTTTTTATTATTTTATAAAAAATAATTGACAAATTGTAAGTTCATGTATATAATTTGCAACATAAAAAAGGAGACTATAATTATGGCAGATTTAGTTATTACAGCACAAGGAAAAAAAGAAC
>CAMOCH010000042.1 GCA_946610655.1 uncultured Clostridia bacterium | reverse complement strand
AAAAGTTGAACGTCGTCCAATTGTTGCTGAACACATTAAAACAGCAAGAGAATATGGTGACCTTTCTGAAAATAGTGAATATGATGCAGCAAAAAAGGAACAAACTCAACTTGAACAAGAAATTTTTACTATTGAAGAAACTCTTAGAAATGCAAAAGTTGTTGAAAACAAAGAGCTTTCAAAAAGCACAATAGGTGTTGGCAACACAGTTACTCTTTATGACATGGAGTTTGATGAAGAATTAACATATAGAATTGTTGGTTCAATTGAAAGCGATCCAGATAAAGGTTATGTTTCTAATGAATCTCCAATTGGTAAAGCACTTATTGGTAAAAAAGTTGGAGAAATTGTTTCAATTGAAACTCCTGGTGGAGAAATTCAAATGAAAGTTTTAAAAATTAATTAAAAACATGCAATTGCATGTTTTTATTTTTGGGCTTTAATTGACATTTTGTTTGAAAATATGGTAATTTTTAGGTATGAATTATTCAAATGTAGTGCAGACAAGTGAAGAATATAAAAAGTTGTGTGATGAAATTTCAAATAACAAACTTTTTCATGCATATTTGGTAAAAACAGAAGATTCTAATTATGCAGAAAGTTTTTGTGCATGTGTTGCAGCAAAGCTTTTAAACACTGATGTTTCAAAAATATATGCAAAAACTCACCCAGATGTTACCATTATTGGCGAAAATGGAAAAATATCTGTGGAAAACATTAATGATGTTGTTGCCAATTTATATGTTAGACCATATTCGGCAGATAAAAAAGTTTATATTTTTTATAATGCTGACAACATGAATGAGCAAAGTCAAAACAAACTTTTAAAATCTTTGGAAGAACCACCAAAAGATGTGATATTTTTGTTTTCGTGCAAATCAACAAAAACAATTTTGCAAACAGTTCTTAGCCGAATGAGTGTGATAGAACTTTCAAATATTCCAGATGATAAAATTATTAATTTGCTCACAGAAAGTGGCACAAGTGATGATGTTGCACAAATTGTAACAAGTGTTTGCGCAGGAAATAGCACCCTTGCAAGCAAACTAACAAACCAAAAATTTATTGATGAATACAATTTGATTTTTGATTTGCTTATAAATTTAAGAGGCAGTCGAGATTGCTTAACTTATGCATCAAAAATAGATCCAAAACAAGTTGATTTGACCGAATTTATAGACACATATATGATTATTGTGCGTGATGTTATGGTGTATATTTCGGGTGCTCAAAAACTTGTTAAAAATAAACATCACATGAGATCAATTGAAAATATCGCAAATCAATTTACTTTAACTGCATGCAATAATATACTTGCTGAATGTTTGCAATTAAAAGAAGATTTGTATTATAATACAAACAAGGTGGCAGTTATAGACAGATTGATTTTGAAAACTGCAGAGGAGAAAGCTAGATGCAAAAAATAGTTCTTGTTAAACTTGATGATGCAAAAATATACTACTTTTTGCAAAAAAATAATGAATATGCTGTTGGAGACAAGGTTGTAGTTGAGGTGGATAGTGCTCAGCATCTTGCAACAGTTGTTTCAATAAATGATAAGATTAGTCAAGCAGATTTTGACGAACCTCTTAAGGAGATTATAAGAAAAGCAACAGCTGCTGATTTGAAAAAATATGAAGAAATGCAGGATAAAGCAAAATATGCAACCAAAACAACAAGAAATCTTGCGAAAAAACTTAAGTTAGACATGAAAATTGTGGATAGTTTGTATGCCTTAGATGGCAGCAAAGTTATCATAACCTTTTCTGCTGAAGATAGAGTGGATTTTAGAGAACTTCTTAAAGAACTTGCAAGCGCACTTAGAGCAAGAATAGAACTTAAACAAATTGGACAACGTGATGAAGTTAAAATAAAAGGTGGCATTGGACCTTGTGGAGAAGTGTGCTGTTGCAAACGTTTTTTGAATTCTTTTGAGCACGTTACAGTTAAAATGGCAAAAAATCAAGGACTATCACTTTCTCCAACAAAAATAAGTGGACTATGTGGAAGACTTATGTGTTGTCTTGGCTACGAAAACCCATTATATGAACAAATTTTGGCAAAAATGCCTAAAATAAATAGTAATGTGGTTACTCCTGATGGAGAAGGACAAGTTATATATAACGACATTTTAAGAGAAAGTGTTTCTGTTAAGTTTATAAATGGTGATGATACAAACATTGTGGTTTATCCACTTGCAGATATCAAATTTGAAAAGAAAAAAGGAGATAAATAATGGCATATAAAATTGATCAAAACAAATGTATAAAATGTGGAACATGCGTTGCATCTTGCCCAGTTGGAGCAATAAGTTTTTCTCCAGAAGGAAAAGTTGTCATCGATTCAAAAATTTGCATAAGCTGTGGAACATGCTATGCAGTTTGTCCAGTTGAGGCTCCAAAAGTTGACTAGGATTGTTGAAGATTTGCAATGTGATGGTCTTGTGATTGTGCAAGATTCATACTTATATAAATTTACGAGCGATAGTGTGTTGCTCGCAAATTTTTTTAAGGCAAAAAAAACTGATGAAGTTGTTGAACTTTGTGCAGGAAGTGGAGTGATTAGCATTCTTGGCACAAAAAAAACCAATGCAAAACAATTTTATTGTTTTGAAATTCAAAAGGAAATGTGTGATATTTTTAAAGAGAGCACTATTCTTAACAAAATTGAAAATATCAAGATTTTTAATGAGAATTTGATTAAAGCTCCTGAAATTTTGAAAAAAACAGTTGATGTGGTTGTGGTCAATCCTCCATATTACACAAATAAAGAAATTAGCAACAATAAGCATATTTCTGTTGCAACGCACGAACTTGAAACTAATTTAGAAGATATTTGCAAAATTTCTTCCAAACTTCTTAAGTTTGGTGGCAAACTTTATATGGTTCATGTGGCCGATAGACTTGCAGAAATTTGTTATAATCTTAAAAAGTATAATTTGGAGCCAAAAAAAGTTGTTTTGGTTAAGCCAACAAAAGAAAAACCTGCAAACACTGTGTTAATTGAAGCAACAAAAGGTGCAAAAGTTGGCTTAAAAATTGATGAATTAATTTGTCAAAACGCTGATGGCTCCATGACCACCGAATTAAAGAAAATATATGGCATTAAATAACTCTGCAAATAAGGCAGGCGATTACGCTACCTAAAAATGTTGCTAGTAGTGCAACGGGAATGGTGTAGCGTAATTTTTTTATTTTCACAGTTGAAAAATATATCGCCACAATATAAAAAGTGGTCTCCGAGCAGCTCATAATAACAGCTGCGCACTTTGAAACATAACTATCAACACCATAGGTTGAAAATATTTCACTTAAGTATGCAAGACTTCCAGAGCCAGAAAATGGGCGCAGAATCAAAAATTCGGCAAGTTCACTTGGCATTCCTAAAAATTGAAAAAAAGGTGCCAAAAATTTGGAAATTTGGCCTGCTAATCCAGAAAGTTTAAATAATTCAACGGCTACAAATATTGCAACCAAATATGGAAATGTGTTTATGCAAACATTAAGACCTTCTTTTGCACCTTTTGCAAAACTATCGTAGGCATTAATATTTTTAAAAAACACCGAAACCAAAAGTATTATTAAAAAAATGGGAATAATATAGTTAGCCATTGATCTTTCCTTTATGAATGTGTTTGTCTATCAAATTAAACAGTTTAACAAACACAATTCCAAGAAGTGTGCTAATTAGCCCAGCAATCAAACTTGGAATAATAATTTTTGATGCGTTTGTGCTGCCAGCAGAGGTCATAAGACCAATTATGCTGCTTGGCATTACTTGCAAACTTGTGCAGCACAAAACCACAAGCATAATCATGGGGAAAGTTGCTGCATTTGTTTTGTTATGCTTATTCATGCTTTCAATTGCTTTAATTCCAAGTGGGGTGGCGGCACCATTCATGCCAAGAATATTTGCACTCATGTTCATGCTAACATATTTTTTACTTTCTTCATCAAGTGTGTTTTTTCCAAATATTAAATTTATGAGTGGTGACAAAAGTTTATGTAACCACTTGCTTATTTTTGTTTGAGATAGTATATTAAATATACCAGTCCACACGCTGTAAACTGCCGCAAGTTGAAAGCAAAGTGTAACAGCTTTGTTCCCTGCAGAAGAAAGCCCAACAAGAACATCTGCAGGGTTCATTATGCATAGGGCAACGGTGGCAGAAATAATCAAAAATAACCAAATTTTATTCATATTTAAGTGTATGAATATTTAGCAAAATATATGAGGAGTTTTTATGATAGACGCACACGCTCATTTGATTGATAGCAAGATTGATGCAGAAAATATTATTAACAACATGGCTAGTGATAAACTAGACATGATTATTAATATTGGAACATGTGTTAAAGACAGCAAAAAAGGTGTTAAACTTGCAGCAGAAAATGAAAATATTTATACAACTGTTGGAATTCATCCAGAATATGCAAGTTCAGTTACAGAGCAGAAGTTGCAAACAATAGACGAACTTGCATCAAGAGATAAAGTTGTGGCAATTGGTGAAATTGGTCTTGACTATCATTATGAGATAACCGAAGAAATTGTGGAAAAACAAAAGCAAATTTTTATTGAACAAATTAAAATTGCACACAAACATGGTTTGCCAATTGTTATTCACTGCAGAGATGCAGCTGATGACGTTATTAAAATTTTAAAAGATAACAAACAATTTCTTACAAATGGTTTTTGTATGCATTGTTATAGTGAAGGCTCTAGGTATTATCAAACATTTAAAGACATGGGCTCATATTTTAGTTTTACAGGCAATATAACCTATAAAAAAACTGATAGGAGCTATTTAAAGAACTTAGATAAAGACAAAATTATGGTTGAAACCGACTCACCATATCTTGCGCCAGAACCATTAAGGGGAACAATAAATGCTCCAAAAAATGTTTGGATAACTGCACAAAAAGTTGCAGATGAACTTGAAATGAGTTTGACAGATTTTAATAATCTTGTTACAAAAAATATAAAAACTTTTTATAGGATAAAGTAGATGATAAATTTTAAGAAAAAATTTGGTCAAAACTTTTTGACAGACGGCAATTTGCTTTCTGCAATTGTTGAAGATAGTGGTGTTACTAGTGGTGACGTTGTTGTTGAAGTTGGGCCAGGAGCAGGGGCACTCACTCAAAAACTTGCAAGCAAAGCAAAACAAGTTTTTGCTTTTGAAATAGACACAGAACTTCAAGAAGTGCTAGAGCAAAATCTTGCAGAGCACCATAATGTTCAAGTTATTTTTAAAGATTTTATGAACATCTCTAGCCCGGAACTTGAGCAAATTGCAGGCAGCAAGTTTAAAGTTGTTGCAAATTTGCCATATTACATAACAAGTCCACTGATTACAAAGTTTTTAACAAGTGGGCTTAATGTTGATAGCATAACTGTTATGGTTCAAAAAGAAGTTGGAGAACGCATTATTGCACAGCCAAGAAGCAAAGATTATGGAGTGCTTTCAATAATGGTTCAACTTTGTTCAAATCCAACAATAACAAGGCAAATTGGCAGACAAATGTTCACTCCTGTGCCAAATGTAGATAGCTGTTTAGTTCATATGGAAGATATTTGCGTGCCAAAAAGTTATGACAAAATTGTTGAACTTGTTAAACTTGCGTTTTCATCAAGACGAAAAACTTTGGTTAATAATTTGTCTAAAGCTTATGGCAAAGATGAAATACTAAAGAATTTGAGTATCCTTGGCATTAGTGCAAACGCAAGAGCAGAGGAATTATCTGCCAGCGAATATAACCAATTATATTGTTTATTTGACAAAAAATAACAAATAAATTTGTAATATTACAAAATAAGCGAACAAAAACTCGTAAAACTTTGATATATTTTGTATGTGGAATATCAAAGTTTTTTTATTGTGTTTAAAAAATATAAAGAAGAAAAACATAAAGTTGTTTTTGTTGATAAATATATTGCTCAAGGATTTGCTCATATTAAAAAAGTTGGAGATAATTATAGTTTAACCGGTGAGTTGTTACAGAGTGAGCAAGGAAAAATTGAAGTTTTTGCAGATAACTTTTATAAAAAATCAATTATTAATGGCAAAAATTTTAGTATAACTTTAGGTAGTTCTATAAATTTAAAAAATATTGCAATTGTTTGCAGAGCAAATGAAATTGTTGCTACAAACGCTGATGAAATGGTAGTTGAAAAATATTTAAAAAAATATCAAAATATTACGCAAAAAAATAAAAATGATAATGTTTATAGTAAAATTTTTGGTGATGTGCCAATCACATATTTCTTTGACTACATAAAGCCAAAACTTGCAAAATTATTTTTGCTTGGCACAAAAATAGATTTCAATAATTTGTGGGGAGAAGGTGAGTGGACGCAAATTGAGTTTTCTGGCACAAAGAAAATTATTGGAGTAATTTTTGATGGCAATTTTCCAAGTGTTATTGCAATTGGAACAGAGATTGCAGATAAATCAAAAATATCTGGACACACTTGTCAATTTGCAAATAGTTTATTCGAGATGATTTTTTTGAGTGCAAATAACGGAAATTTTTTAGAATTTTGTGATGGTATTTGGCGCTAATTGTTGACAAAGTAGTTTATTTCTTGTATATTTATTTAGTATATTACTTTAAGTAGGGAAGCAAAATGAAAAAAATTTTAATTGGTATTTTTAGTATTTGTTTGTGTGCGATTTGTGCAATTGGCTTTGTTGGCTGCAAAAAATCTGAATATGGTGCAACAACAACTGATTTAACAAAAGTAACTGCAAATGGTGGTGCTTGCACAGTTTATAATGGCGAATTATATTTTGTTAATGGAACGCTTTCAAATAACGGAAGCAATAATGGTGGCAAAACACTTGGTTCAATTTATAAAGTTGCGTTAGAAGATGATGGCAGCATTGCAGAAAATGCAACATATACTAAAATTGTTGATAACCTTGTTGGATTTGATGATGGTTCTGTAACAATAATTGGCAACTCTTTGTATTACGTTATGCCAGGCACAGGCAAAAACAGCCGTGGTGAAACATTGTATAACAAACTTAAGTTCATGAGAAAAAATTTAGATAACGGCAATGTTCAAGAAATTTACACAACTGAACTTAATGAAGAGAGCGAAGAAGTTTCTTATGCATATTATGTTGCAAACGAAAAAGTTTATTTGGTAGTGTTTGAGAACACAAACAAAATGCTTAGAAGCTTTACTATAGATAACCAAATAACAACAAACTTCACAAAATCTAAAGTTCAATCTGTTGCATTTTCTGAAAATCTTGGAATTAGCGAAAACGACTCTGCAGAAAGATATGTATTTTACACTTTAAATTGTGAAGATAACGCTCCAGACACAAGTACAAACAGAGTTTATAGAGTTTCTCCAGATGGAACAAACGAAGGCCTTATTATTGATGACGTAAGTTCAACTCTTGAAGGAATTTATGAAGGAAAACTTATTGTTTCTGCAAGCTTTGGAACAAGTCCAAACAATGTCACATTAACATATGCATTTGATATTACAAAAGATACAGTAAATGCTGATATTGTTCTTTCAAATGGAATTAGCAAACTTGCAAATCCAGATGTGTATGAATATGTTATAAACAATAACTCACATGACATTGAAGCTTATTTAACAGAAGATGGCAAAATTGCAGTAATTT
>CAMOCH010000041.1 GCA_946610655.1 uncultured Clostridia bacterium | reverse complement strand
GCTCAGAAAAAGATCATATTTTTGATAATCTCGAAATATTAAATACTATTGCAAGCATTATTGCACAAACAATTAATCCTGCAGATGTTTGATATAACCTAAAATAGCAATAAACATTTGTCAAAACGAAAAACTCAACATAGAACACAATTTTGAACCATTCTGGTATTGTTAAGCCCCTTATTTTTTCAACAAACAAAAGACCCACAAACAAAATCAAACAAGCAATATCAACAACAAGTGCAATAACATAATTAAAATGCTTGCTTGCAAAAGCATTTGTTTTTATAGCGCCAAATGCACCAAGCGAAAGCATCACTGCCCAAACGGCACAAGCTGCTAATAACACGTATAAAATAATTTTTGAAAGTTTTTTCATATTATTCTCCAACAATTCTCACTGGGAAAATCAAGAATACATAGCTTGGATTATCTGGAGATGTTATCAAAAATGGGTTGCTGCTAAGAGCAAAACTAATTTTGATATATTCTTCATTAATATTGTGCAAAACATCTCCTAAATATCTTGCGTTAAATGCAATTGCAAGGTCTTTACCTTCGGTTGCAATAGGAATATTTTCTTTAACATTTCCTATATCTGAAGAACTTGAAATGGTTAAAAGTTTGTCTTTGATATCAAATCTGATTAAGTTATTTGAGTTAAATCTTGCAAGCAAACTTGCTCTTTCAAGCCCAAATTCAAGTTGTTTTTTGTTGATTATTATGTTTGTATCTGTTGGAATTGAAAGTGCACTTTTATAGTTGATATATTCACCATCAAGTTTACGGGTGATTATTTGAGTTGTTCCAATTGTAACTTGCATATAGTTGTTTGAAACATAAACTTTAAGTTCTTCATCATCACCTTCAATAAGTTTGCTGATTTCAGCAAGGCATCTTGCAGGAACAACAAATTTCATGTTTCCTGATGAAGAAATAATTCTGTGTTTAATTTGAGAAATTCTAAATCCGTCAAGTGCAGCAACAACAAGCTCATCACCAACAATTTCAAAGCCGCAACCTTTAAGAATTGGTCTTGCATCATCAACAGCAACAGCAAAAATTGTTTTTTCAATGGCATCTTTAAAATCTAATTTGCTGATTGAAAAATAGTCACTATTATCAAAAGCTTTAATAACAGGAAATTCATCGACATTAAGAAGTTGCAAAAAACCTTCACTATCGGTGTATTTAATTTTAAGTTGACCCTTATTTAATTCCATATCAATTTGTTCGTTAGACAATTTTTTAACAAAGTCTGCGAAAAATTTACCAGGAACAACAACTTCGCCCGCAACTTTAACATCGGCAGGTATTGTTTTTTGAATTGAAATTTCCAAATCGGTTGCAGAAAGAGTTAAAGCATCTTCGCTGGCAGTAAGTTTAATACCTTCAAGTATTGGATTTGTGGTTCTTACTGCAGTTGCTTTTATAACTTTTAAAACTGCATCGCTTAAATCTAATCCTTCACATATAACTCTCATAATATTCTCCTTTAATTTCCTTTTAACATTTGCTTCATATCATTAATTTCAACAGCAAGTTTTTTGTTTTTCTTCATTTCTTCTGTTATTTGAGTTTTGGCATAAATAACAGTTGTGTGATCTTTACCAAAAATGTTACCAACAGCTTTAAGTGGCATGCTAAGCATTTCGCTAATTAAATACATTGCAACTTGTCTTGCTTCGGCAATTTCTTTTGTTCTTTTTCTTGCCAAAATTTCTTCTTTTTTAAGATTATAAAATTTGCAAACGCATTCAATAATTCTTCCAGCATCAATATTATCTTCACTCTGCTCAGCAATATCTTTAAGTGCTTCTTTCGCAACGTCCATTGTAACAATATCTTTACCAAGCATCTTTGCATAATAAACTGCTCTTGTAAGGTATCCTTCCATATCTCTAACGTTTGTTGTTACAGATTCTGCAATGTAATTTATAACATCTCTTGCAACGTTGTATCTTTCAATATATGCCTTTTTGTTAAGTATTGCAATTCTGGTTTCAAGTTCTGGATAACCAATGTCTGCAGGAAGCCCCCAACCAAGACGACTTCTAATTCTCTCTTCAAGAGGGTTCATTTCACTAATTGGTCTATCACTTGATATAACAATTTGTTTCCCACTTTCATGAAGTTCATTAAATGTGTGGAAAAATTCCTCTTGAACAGCATTTTTGCCAATGATAAACTGAATATCATCAACAATCAAAACATCTGCTGATCTATATTTTGAACGAAAATCTATGTTTGCGCCACGTTTGTTGTTTTGAATTGACTCAATAAGCTCATTCATAAACTTTTCTATTGTTACATAAACAACATTAAGTTTTGGTTTGTTTTCGGTTATATAATTTCCAATTGCATGAAGCAAGTGAGTTTTTCCAAGCCCCACGCCACCATATATAAACAGTGGGTTAAATGATGCACCAGGGTTTTCCGCAACGCTTTTTGCAGCAGCTGTAACAAACTGATTGCTTGGACCAACAACAAATGTGTCAAAGGTGTATTTTGGGTTAAAAGGAAAACTGCTCACAACCTTTGTGACCTTTTTTCTTTCTGGTTTTTGAACATTTGCAGCATCTTCTTCTTTTTCTTGATCTTCCTCGTTTTCAACAACAATTTCAACATCACTTATTGCAGAATGAACCTTGTTAATTCCTGCAACAATAAGGTCTTTATAGTTTTTGAGTATTGTTTGTTTGCCACTATTTGAAGAAGTTGAAAGCACCAATGTGTTATCTTTTAAATCAACCACATCAAGTGTTTTAATCCAAACATCAAAACTAATCATAGAAACACTCTTTGAAATTTCTTCAAGTGCATCTTGCCAAATTTTATTTAAATTAAGTTCTCCATCGTATGCTTTCAATTGCCCACTCCTAAAATGTAAAGTTATTAACAATATAATTATATATTAATTTAAAAAAAAAGCAATAATTTTTATGGACTTATTAACAAAAAAAATATATAATTTATATATGCACATTAAATTTGTTGAACTTAATAATTTTAGAAACTACGATGCTTGCCACGTGGACTTTTGTGATGGCTTTAATTTGATATGTGGAACAAACGGACAAGGCAAAACAAATCTTGTTGAGAGTTTGGTTATTTTAAGTCAATCAAAAAGTCCAAGAACACACCACATTGAAGAAGTTATTCGTGATGGTGAATCTTGTGCTAGCACAAAAATTGAACTTGAAAAAAAATTTGGTAAACTTTCACTTGAATGTGTTGTTGATGACTCTAAAAAATTTTTTATCAACGGAAACGAGATAGACAAACTTTCCGAACTTTTTGGAAATCTTGTAACCATCTACTTCTCGCCTAACGAAATGGAAATTGTTTCTGGTGGACCACAAGAAAGAAGAGATTTTATGGACACCGAAATAAGTCAACTTTCTGGCAATTATTACAACTTAACACAGCGCTACGAAAAAGTTTTGTTTCAAAGAAATAAACTCTTAAAAAACACACATGACCACAAGGTTATTTTAGACCAAATTGACATTTGGAACGAGCAACTTGCAAGCCTTGCTGCACCAATAATTAAAACCCGTAAAAACTTTATAACCAAACTTCTTGCTCCTGCTCAAAAATCTATGGACTATTTAAGCAAAGATGCCGAAAAATTAAATTTTGAATATATTGGAGCTGCCGGCGAAACTGTTGCAGAAATTAAACAAAACATTTTAAATTTGCTTGAAGGCAATCTTGCAAAAGATATGGAGGTTGGTTACACCACCATTGGTCCACACCGTGACGATATTAAAATTGAAATAAACGGAAAAGATAGCAAAATTTATGCAAGCCAAGGTCAAAAAAGAAGCATTGTGCTTGCAATAAAAATTGGTGAACTTTCTCTGTTTGAAGATGTTTTGGGAGAAAAACCAATTTTGGTTTTGGATGATGTGTTTAGCGAACTTGACTCATCAAGACAAAAGAAACTTTATGAAAGCGTTAAAGATTTTCAAGTTATCATGACCGGCACAACATTTAAATTTAAACCAACAACCGAATATAAGGTGATTAAGGTTAAAAATGGAACAATAAAATAAAAAGACTTAGCAGTTGCTAAGTCTTTTTTGTTATTCTCCAATCATTGCAGGAGTTATAGTTGAAAGATATAGTATCGTTTCACTTGGTGTACCAAGCATCAATGTGGCCTCTTTGTGATTAAATGTGGTGCCACTTTCAAAATTATAGTAAAGCAATACATGATATGGATTATTTGAAATTCTAAATACTTCATCATAACTACCAAAATCATACTCTAAATATTCTGAAGTTTCCACTTTTTTACTTGATGGAAAATCTCTTCCATTTATGTCTTCCGTCATTTCATAAACAAAACTGCCCGGTTTCGCATAGGATCCGTAAATGTCAGACCATGTATCTCCAAACGACCCAGTATATGACTCCCATTGATCGCCATTTAATCTGAGAACATATCCTTGGTTGTTATTATAAGTATACAAGAGAGTTCTTTCATAATCATGATCATGATTTTTCATGTTTTTATAAGAATATTCAACATAAATCACAGTTCTTTCTTGTCCACAGAATGTAACATTATTACGAATAACCTTCCAGTCTTCTTCATAATTATTATCATCAACACCCCAAGTATAATTTAATGTTGCTTTATAATATTGATCAGTTGGAACAACTGCTGTATATCTATCCATTTTTCTTCCACACGCAGTCAATCCAAAACAACATGTGAGAGTGCAAATAGCAGCAACAAAAAAGCTAAAAAAACTTTTTTTCATACGCAGCCTCCTCTTTTATAATTTAATTCTATCATACAAAAATATGCACCTGCAACTTAATTACTTATATTGAAATAAAAATATTTTTATGTTTTGAAGACAAAAAAATCCACCAATTGGTGGATTTTTATTATTTTATAATATTCAAAATTTTGTTTGGAACATAAATAATTTTTCTTATTTCTCCATCGGCGAGTTGTGGAAATTCTTCCTTAACTTTGCTCACAACAACATCTTGAGTGCTATCTTTTTCAATTTTAACGGTTGCTTTAAGTTTGCCATTAACTTGCACAGGAATCTCTATAGTGCTTGAAACAAGCGCTTTTTCATCATATTTTGGCCAGCTTTCATTTAAAATGTTGCCACCAAACACATATTCATAAAGTTCACTTGTGATATGAGGTGCATAAGGGTTAAGAACAATTAAAAATTGTCTCAATTCTTCTTTTGTAATGTACTTATCTGCACGTACTTCTTTAATAAAGGTCATAAGTTGTGCAATTGCTGTGTTTGGAGAGAAATTTTCAATATCTTCGCCAACTTTTTTGATGGTTTTGTTTAAAATCATCTTATGTTTTTCACTAACTTCATCACCTTTTAAAATATCTGGAAGACTCCAAACTCTGCCAAGGAAACTTTGAATGCCATTGATGCCATTATATGTCCAAGGAGTATTATCTTCAAATGCACCCAAAAAGTGCAAATGAAGTCTAGTTGCATCAACACCATACTCATCAATAACAGTAAGTGGTGAAACACCATTTGTTGAACTTTTGCTCATCTTTTTACCTTGGTCGTCCAAAATAAGACCACTACCAAACTTTTTAGTAAATGGGTCACGAGTTGGCACTGCACCAATTTCATACAAGAAATTTTGCCAGAAAAATGCATACAAAATGTGTCTTGTAACATGCTCTCTTCCACCAGTATATACATCCACACTGCCCCAGTACTTAAGTTTTTCAGGGTCTGCAAGAGCCTTATCGTTGTGTGGGTCAATGTATCTGAGCCAATACCAGCTTGAACCTGCCCAGTTTGGCATTGTGTCGCTTTCTCTTTTTGCATTTCTACCACATTTTGGACACTTACAATTGAGCCAATCTGTTGCTTTTGAAAGTGGAGAATCTCCTTTTTCGTTTGGCATATAGTCGTCAACTGTAGGAAGCTCCAAAGGCAAATCCTTTTCATCAAGAGGAACAATTCCACAATGGTCACAAATTATAACAGGAAAAGGTTCTCCCCAATATCTTTGTCGGTTGAATGGCCAGTCTTGCATTTTGTAGTTAACTTGTTTTTTACCAAAACCTTTTTCTTCAACCATATCAGCAATTTTTTGTTTTGCTTCTTTAACTTTCATTCCTGTGAATTCACCAGAATTCATCATTTTATAATTTTTAGGAATATACTCAAATTTTTCAACTGCGTTTTTAGAAACATCGCCTTCTATAACTTGAATCATAGGAATATTGAATGCTTTTGCAAATTCATAGTCTCTTTGGTCATGACAAGGAACTGCCATAACAGCACCAGTGCCATAGTTATTAAGAACAAAGTCTGCAATGTAAACTGGAACTTTTGCTCCTGTTATTGGGTTGATTGCAAAAAGTCCTTCAACTTTTGCACCTGTTTTGTCTTTAACTTGGCTGATTCTGTCAAGTTCACTTTTTAGAGCTGTTTGTTTTCTATAGTTCAAAATTTCTTGATAGTTTTCAACATTATCTTTCAATTTGTCAATAAGATTATTTTCTGGAGCAAGAACAACAAAAGTTATTCCATAAACTGTTTCTATGCAAGTTGTAAATATTTCAAGGTCTGAAACTTTTTTGCCTGATTTATCAACAATATCAAGTTTAAGTTGAATACCTTCACTTTTGCCAATCCAGTTGCGTTGAGCTTCTTTCATGCTGTCTTCCATTTCAATTCGGTCAACATTTTGCAAAAGTTTTTCACTATATTCTTTCATTTTTAAGAACCAAACATTACGTTCTGCTTGAATAACATCTCCACCACAACGGTCACATTTTCCGTTTTGGCTGTCTTCATTTGAAAGAACAGTTTTGCAATTTGGACAAAAGTTTACTGTGCCTTTTTGTTTATATGCCTTACCATGATTAAATAATTGCAAAAATATCCATTGAGTCCAGTGATAATATTCTGGGTCACTGGTACAAATAATTCTGTCATAATCAAAAGAAAGACCAAGTTTTTTTGATTGACCAATAATGGTATCCATGCCTTTTCTAACAAAATCTTTAGGATGAATATGATGTTTTATTGCCGCATTTTCTGCAGGAAGACCAAAAGCATCACCACCAATTGGAAAAAGCACGTTATAGCCATTAAATCTTTTATATCTTGCAAGAGCGTCTGCAGGGATTGTTCCTTTAAGGTGACCCATGTGAAGATTGCCACTTACATTAAAAAATTCATAAAGAACATAAAATTTAGGTTTTTCATCAAAATCTATGGCTTTAAAAGGTTTATCTTTATCCCATTTTTCTTGCCATTTTGATTCAACTTCTTTAAAGTTATAACTTTTCATGGTTTCTCCTTATTAATCGTTACTATCTCTTGGTTCAGTTATATCAATGTTTGTGAATGATTCTGCTTTTCTTTCATCATGTTTTTGTTTGCGTTTATCAACATCTTTAAGAAATACAGTCACATATCTGTATGGTTCTTTTCCATTACTAATAGTTGAAACTTTGCTATGGTCTGCTAAGGCTGTGTGAATGATTCTTCTTTCTGCAGCGCTCATTGGTTCCAAACGAACACTTCTTCCCGTGTGAACAACTTTTCCTGCAGTTCTAATAGCAAGCACTTTCAATGTTTCTTCTCTCTTTTTTCTGTAACCTGCGCTATCAATAACAATTCTCTTGTGGTTGTCGGCATCTTTGTTTGCAATTGTATTAACAAGGTAACCAAAACCTTCAAGATTATCACCGTGTTTACCAATAAACACAGCTGCATCTTCGCCAGTTACGTCAACATAAAATTGTTCTTCTTGTTCTTCAACATAAACTTCAACATTAA
>CAMOCH010000040.1 GCA_946610655.1 uncultured Clostridia bacterium | reverse complement strand
ACAAACTCGCTATCACGAAAAACAACAGACACACCTTTTAGCGCATGTGTTTGTTGATAATCTTTGCTTCTTGGTTTACCAAGTTCATAAACTTTTTTAATATTTTTTAATTCTAACATAATGTCTTCTCCATAATGGAAATATAATAGCACACATTAAAAATGTAATCAACAAATTTAAAATATAATTATATTTTTATAACTATATTATACTGTTTGTATAACATTTTTTGTTAAAAAAAACATCTCTTTCGAGATGCTTTTTTATTTACTTTTTATATTTATAAAATCCTTCGCCAGTCGATACACCAAGTTTTCCATCATCAATATACTTATTAAGAATTTTAAGCATTCCATCATAGTTATATGGAAGCATCATTTTTTTAAGAAGTGGGTCAAAAATATTTGGAACTTTTTGATATTGTTCAACAATATTTTTTGCTGTAACAAGCCCAACTATATCCATAATTTCAAAAGGTCCTTTTGGAGCACCTGTTCCAAGAGTCCAAGCTTTGTCTATTGTTTGTGGATCAGAAACGCCATTTGCAACCAAATCCATTGCGCAAAGCAAAAATGGAACAAGCATTGAGTTGAGCATATAGCCAGATTTCTCTTCTCTTGCAGGAAGAGGAATCATATTAATTGCTTCTGCAAATTTTACAATTTCATTAAAGTATTCTTCTTTTGTGCCACTATGTCCCATAATTTCAGCAATATTATTTTTCCAAATAACATTTGCAAAATGCATTGCCAAATACTTTTCTGGTCTGCCTGTGCTTTTTGCCATTTTTGAAGGAAGCAATGTTGAAGAGTTTGTAACAACAACAGTTTTTTCTGGCATCAATGGTGCAATTTGTTTATAGAAAGCTGTTTTAACATCCAACTTTTCAGTGATTGATTCAATAAGCAAATCTGCATTTTTAAGAGCTTTTGCTTGGTCTGTTTCAATATTAATGTTTTCATAAGCTTTTTTCGCTTTTTCTAAACATTCATTTTTATCAAAACTATCAACACTTGCAATACCTCTTGCCCAGTTTGTTTTGTTCATTGATTTGATTGTTTCAACATATGATTCATACAAACCTTTTAATTTTGATTGAAGACTTTCCAAAGAATCTTCTTTTCTAATTAAAATGGTTACATTAAATCCTGAGTATGCACTTTGAAAGGCAATTTGTGAACCAAGAACGCCGCCACCAGCAACAACAACATTTTTATATTTCATAATTATCTCCCAATATTTTATTTTTGCGAAGCACCGCAATCTGGACACTTGTCTTCTTTTTCATCAAACACAGAGCCACAATATGAGCATCTTCTTTTTCCTTGAGGAACCTTTTGTTTTTCAAGCCTTGTTTGCTCTCTAACATATTCTGGATTAAGTTCATACTTAGATATTCCCACAAAGAATACAAGAAGTGTTACTATTCCACAAATTACAGCAAAGAATATAAACACTCCATTTTTTGAAGGTATTTCATCATAAACTTTTGCTGCTTCATCATAGATAATAGAAGGATTACTCTTTAAATAATAAATATTTAAATCTCTATAACCACTAGATTTCTTCAAATATATTTCGTTTATTTGATCTTCACTATATGGGTTATCAGCAGGATCCAAATCATCTAGGCCATCCCAAGATATTTGGCTTCTTACTCCAAACATATTTTCCCCATTAAGTGTTGTAAAGTTATAAGATGTGTAATAATACTTGTGACTATATGTTGAAGAACTTGTATCTACTTCACACTTAACAGCTTTTGCAGAAACTAAAACATACACATTTTCAAATCTAAATGCAATAGATAATCCAACAAAAAGTATTGTTAAAGCTAAAAATATTGCAGAAATTACATATGTTAATGTTTTATTTTTAACTTTTCTGTATTTTCCACCTTGTGTTGGGTCAACCGGAGTTATTGAACTTCCACTACTAGAGCTACCTGAACTATTTCTTGAAAATAATGAACCAACAATAAGACCTGTTAAAAGTCCATTTCCACTTGAATGTGAATGACTATGTCCCCCAGAAAAGCCACCTGAATGCCCTCCAGAAAAACCTCCACCACCATGTCCTACATTTCCACCTGGCATAATATTTCTCCTTTTCTATTGTATATTATCACAATTATAAAATTTTCGCAACTAAACATATTATGTTTAATTTTTGTTAATACTTACATTATGAGAACCAATGCAAAAGAATTACTCTATAATGATAACTTAAATAATATTGATAAAAACTTAACAAAATTAATCAATAAAAAAAGAACCCTTTCAAAATCAAGAAAAGGTCTCTTTTTTAAATTTTAATTATTTTTCATTTTTTTCGCCTTTAGCAGCAAGTAAATCAATAACTCTACCAATTCCATAAAGAATAAGCATATTCATTACAGCGCTAACAAGCCCATCAATAAAAACAGCAAAAGAGCTATAATTGATTGAATTTGCAAGACCCATAACAAGTAAAATTACACCAATAACAAGGGCAGCAATTTCAAACAAATAAAAAGTTACTCTTGCAGTTTTATTTTTTGATGATGCTTTAAACAAGTTTTCCATACTTTCACCTCCTTTGTTATTTTATTACAAATCAAAACTGATTGATTATCTAAATTTCTTTTCTATCTGCAATTGCTCGAGAAAGTGTTACTTCATCAGCAAATTCAAGTTCACTTCCCATTGCAACGCCTTGGGCAATTCTTGTTACTTTTACCCCAAATGGTTTAATAAGTTTTGCAATATACATTGCAGTTGCTTCACCTTCAACATCTGGGTTGGTTGCAACAATAATTTCTTTAACACCACCAGCAGACACTCTTTCCAAAAGTTCCTTAATACGTATATCATTTGGACCAATATTTGCCATTGGGTTAATTGTTCCATGCAAAACATGATATGTTCCAGTAAAACTATTAGATTTATCTATTGCAATAACATCTTTTGGTTCTTTTACAACACAAATAACATCATTTTTGCGTGTTTTACATATTTTACAAGGACTAACATCGGTATAATTGCCACAAATTTCGCAAAACTTGACATTTTTCTTAACATTTAGTATTGCATCTGCGAAATTTTTAGCATTATCATCAGTCCCCTTAATTATGCTATATGCATATCTTTGAGCTGTTTTTTTACCAACACCAGGGAGTTTACTAAATTCATTAATCAGTCTTGCAATTGGCTCAATTTCATTAGCCATATTACATTAAGCCTCCAAGGCTTCCCATTTTTTCATTCTTAAAATTTTCAGCTTCTGCTGCAGCTTGATTATATGCAGCAACAATCAAATCCTCAAGCATTTCAACATCATCTGCATCAACAACAGATGGGTCAATATGCAAACTTTTAAGTATTCCATTTCCATTAACAGTAACTGTCACAAGCCCACCACTTGCTTTGCC
This sequence comes from uncultured Clostridia bacterium, assembly GCA_946610655.1. GTDB lineage: Bacteria > Bacillota > Clostridia > Christensenellales > UBA1242 > RGIG4790. Next base: position 4,562 of record CAMOCH010000040.1, on the reverse strand, counting down.
TTCGTGTGTGCTATTTTCAACTTCTTCTTTTGCTTTAAGTGCATCTTCTTGCATTTTTTGAGCTTGCTTCATAAGTGCTTGCATATTATTTCCACCGAAGCCGCCAAAACCACCATATTTTGCCATAAAATTCTCCTTTATCAATTTATATCAAAAATTCAATTTATTTGCAACAAATTAAAGTCTATTTTTAAATTTATTTGCAATATTATTTGCAGCAGAATTATCCCCAAATTCTTTAATTTGCCAAGCAGTGTGAATACTTTTAAAATATTCATTTAACACATCAAGATTCTTTTGCATTTTAATCATATTTATTGCAGATTTATCTTTAATGTATAGAATAATTTCATTGTTTTCAACTGCAGCCTTAGAAATTTGTCTGCACGCCATCAAAAGCGACATTTGTTTATTATCTCTAAGATATGCAAGCAGTTCACCAATAATTCTATCGCTATTTTCAAGTTTAACAGCAGGAATTTCTTCTTTACTTTCAGCTTTTTGAGCTGTTTGAACAGGTATTTCCTGTTTTACTTGCTGAGCTTCTATAGTTACTCCAGAAGCAATCATTTTTTCAAGTTTCTCAATTCTTTGAAGCAAGTTTGTTTGAGAGAATAATCTTATAATCACAGATTCAAGCACAATTCTTGGTTGAACCGAATATCTAAGTTCTGCTTCAACACTTGAAAGGAGTTCTATTGCTTGAACAATTTTTGCATAGTTTTGATTTGTTGCTTGTTTTTGCATTTGATTAAAATCTTCAGCTGATGCCATAACCATGTTTGCAGATTTTTCACCAATAACATTAATCAAAAGCAAATCTCTATAATAATATATCAAATCTTTACTTAAAACTGCTGGGCTTTTTCCTGCTTTCAACAATTCATCAAGTTTAATAAGCGCATCACCAACATTACCATTTAAAATAATATCACTAAGTGCAATAAGTGATTGTCTTTCGGTTTCTCCCAAAATTTCAATAACACTTTGCCTTGTTAATTTGTCAGCATAACTAATGCATCTATCAGCAATGCTAAGTGTGTCACGAACACTACCTTCTCCTGCTCTTGCAATAAGTTCAACAGCATCTTCTTCAAATTGAATATTCTCTTTTTTCAAAATGTTTTTAAGATGACTAATTAGTTCTTCAATTGCAACCAACTTAAAATCAAAACGCATACATCTGCTGAGAATTGTTTGAGGAAGTTTGTGTACCTCGGTTGTTGCCAAAATAAAAATTGCATGTTTTGGAGGTTCTTCCAAAGTTTTTAAAAGTGCATTAAACGCACTTGGACTGAGCATATGAACTTCGTCGATTATATAAACTTTATACTTTCCATCAACTGGTGGATATTTTACTTTTTCTCTTAAATCACGAATTTCATCAACGCCGTTGTTACTTGCAGCATCAATTTCCAAAATATCCAAGCTAAGTTCTTCTTTGCAAAACTTGCAAGTGTTTTTATGTTCGCATGTGCAGTTTAGTTCTCTTGCAAAAATTTTTGCAGTACTGGTCTTACCGGTTCCCCTGCTTCCACAAAACAAATATGCGTGACCAACTTTATCAAGAGCAATTTGATTTTGCAAAGTTTTTACAATATGGTCTTGTCCAATAATTTCATTAAACTTTTTTGGTCTATATTTTCTGTATAGCGCTAAATACATAATGTCTCCTATTTCACTTTGTTTTTTATTCTTTGAATTGTATTATCTATGCTTTTTGCATTTTTACCAAGAGCTTTTGCAATTTCTGATTGTTTTTCTCCAGCCAAATAGTGATTTAACACCTCAATTTCAAAATCACTTAGCTTACTTTTAATAAGTTCTATTTTTTCAGCATGTTCTTCTTTATCCAAAAACAAATCTTCCGGGTTATTATCTTCTGCCAAGTTAACAAAATCTGTTCTTTCATATTCTTGATTTTCACTGTTTGTTTTTATGATTGGCACATAATTGTTTAGTGGCTGGTTTTTCTTTTTGTTTGCACTTTTTATTGCATCATAGATTTGTCTTTTCACACACATGATTGCAAAACTTTTAAATTTTTCACTTTTATAGTCATCATCAATGTTATAGTTTTTACAAGCTTCAAATAGTCCAATCAATCCTTCTTGAAAAAGGTCATCTTCTGTGCCGCCAATCAAATAATATTTTCTTGAAATCGATCTAATTATTGGAGCAAAGCTAATAATAAGTTCTTCAAATTCTTCACTAGAAATTTTCATTATTTTCCTCTTTGCCTTAATGCTTCATAAACAACAATCCCTGCGCTCACGCTTGCATTAAGCGAATTTACTTTTCCAAACATTGGAATGCTTATAATTTGGTCACAAAGTTCTCTTGTGTGTTTAGAAAGCCCTGCGCCTTCTGCCCCAATAACAATACCAATATTTCCTTTCAAATTCACGTCATACATAGTTTCGCCATCCATGTCTGCACCATAAATCCAAACACCATTTTCTTTTAGTTTTTCAATTGTGGCATTTAAATTTCCAACCTTACAAACAGGAACATGCGCACTTGCTCCAGCAGAAACACGAATAACAGTTTCATTAACAACAACGCTGTGACGACTAGGAATAATCACTGCATCTGCGTTTGCACATTCTGCAACTCTGATAACGCTTCCAAGATTATGAGGATCTTCAAGACCATCAAGCAAAATAAGCATCAAATCATTTTTCTTTTTCAAAACATCTTCAAGTTCAGTATATTTAAAATCTGTAACTTCTGCAATAATTCCTTGATGATGTCCAGTTTGAGAAAGTTTATCAAGAGTTTTTTTATCAACCCATTCAATTTTTGCATGGTTTTGTTTTGCCAAGTTAACCCACTCTCGTATTTCTTTATCTGCAATTTTGTCTAAAACATAAAGTTTATCAACTGATTTTCCACTAGATATAATTTCTCTAACTGGATTTTTTCCTTCTAATTTCATACATTCTCCCAAGATAATTTTAAAATTTGTTCAAGTCTCTCTTTTTTGTTTGTTAGGTATAAATAACCAATTATTGCTTCAAAAGCTGTTGCGTAAATATACTCAGTCACAGAATAATTTTTTGCTTTTGAATGAATATTTGCATTTCTTGCTCTGTGCGCAACATCTTTTTCAAAATCTGTAAGTTCTGGTTCAATTTTTCTAAACATTTTATATTGATTGCCAGCATTAACAACACTGCTTGCCATTTTACTAAGTGAGCTAACGTTTGTTTGATGCACACTTGTTATTTTTTCTCTTGCATAAAGAGTAAAAACTGCATCACCAACAAAAGCAAGAAGTAGTGGATTTGTGTTCAAAATTTCTTCATCACTATAAATTTTTGAAAGTTCCATGAATAATTCCTTATATAAAACACATTATAACATTAATGAAAAACTTTTGCAAGGCGATAAGCTCAAAGATATTAATTATTTATAGAATGTTAATTTTGTTTATGTTGATGTTAACAAGCTTGTGTTGTGTAAATTTTTGCACTACATCAACTTTTGCTTACGAAACTGATGAAGACCCTGTTATAACACCTCCAAGCATTGGCTACACAATTGTTGTTGACCCAGGCCACGGTGGCATAGACCCAGGCAGCATTGGTTACAAAACAAAAGTGAAAGAAAGTGACCTAAATTTAAAACTTTCTCAAATGCTTGCTGAAAAATTGCGTTCAGTTGGAATACGAGTTATTATGACTCGAACAGATAACAATAGTTTAGCAACAGGCACCGAAGGAAAATCTTTTAAAAAAGAAGATATGAAACTTAGAAAAGAAATGATTGATAAGATTCGTCCAAATATGGTTATTAGCATTCACATGAATAGTTTTACAAATCATGTGCTTAGAGGTGCAAAAGTGTTTTACGATAAAAAAAGTGATATAAGCCGTGGTGTTGCAGAAAGCATTCAAGAGCAATTTTCTCAAAACTTAGAAGCAAGCAATAATGTTGCAAGTGTTGGAGATTACTACATGCTAAAATGCACCGAAAGTCCAAGTATTATCGTTGAATGTGGATTTTTAAGCAACGCTCGAGACGAACAACTATTATTAAACGAAAAATATCAAGAAAAAATAGCAAATTGCGTTTTTGTTGGTATAATCAACTTTTTACATATCAATTAACATATAAAAACTGCAATTTAACACAATTTAAAAGACAAAAAGTGTGAATTTTACTTTTTGTCTTTTATTTTTCATGAAAAATGAGATACGAAAAATACCTTGCGAAAAAACTTAAATAAGAGTATAATAATATAAGGAGTTTACTCATGGAAAAAGAATTAATTGAACAAAATAAAGAAGACTTTATTAACATACTCACATCTAACGTAAATCGCGAAGGTGTGGATAAATTTATAGAATGGTTGGAGAAATCTGATTTTTTCACTGCCCCTGCTTCAACAAAATATCATTTATCTGAAGAAGGTGGTCTTTGCCAACACAGTTTGAATGTTTATGAACGTCTTGAAAAGCTTATGATCACTGAATACGGCGAAGACGGATATAATAAGGAAAGCGTTGCACTTTGTGGATTACTCCACGATATTTGTAAAGCTAACTACTATAAAGTTG
>CAMOCH010000039.1 GCA_946610655.1 uncultured Clostridia bacterium | reverse complement strand
TATACCACATGCGGATGTGGCGAAACTGGCAGACGCGCAAGACTAAGGATCTTGTGGAAGATAATTCCTTGCAGGTTCAAGTCCTGTCATCCGCACCATATAAAAAAATCTAGGCTGTTCCTAGATTTTTTTATATGTAAGATATGGCAGCACTGAAATATTTATTAAAATAAGTAATAAAATTTATTGCAGTGTCTGTCTTTAGCCGAGGGCGAAGCACGAACGCCACGACCAACGGGAGTATCCGCACGTTAGTGGAAATTAATTCACTTTTTTTTTAGTTGTAAACAATGATGATTAATAGCTTGCTTAATATTGACATTAAAAATTTTTTAAAGTATATTATATATATTAGAGGAACCAATTATGAAGGAAATTTATTCTAAAGAACAAATTGAACAATTGGCTGAAAAACTTAATTATGTTAATAATGATGGTAAAAGCTTTAAGTATGTAGACTTTTGTAATTTTTTGGCAAATATTTATTATGATTTGTTTGATGATGCTCTTGCTAAAACGGGAAGAGAATATGATCAAGAAGAATATATAAAAGCTTTTCCTGAGTTTTTGGAAGAAATTAAAGAAAATACTAAAGATGAAATTGAGTATGCATTTTCTGGAAATAAGTCAACAAGTGAAAAAATTTTGACGGTTATTGAACTTGTAAAAAAAGTTAATAAAGCATATCTTTTAGAAAAATTCAAAGGGCAAATTGATGAACAAACTGCTGAAAGGCTTGTTGAATATGGATATACTCATGGGTCTTGCATGACTCTTCAATATACACTAAAAACATTGTTTCCAGAATGTATTACAAAAACAGTTAAAAACAAAAATTTTGCGCATTTGATTGTTGAACTTGATGGTGTATATTATGATATTACAGGTGCTTCAACAGAAAAAGAAATGCTTGAATTTGCAGCAAAAGAGGGTAATGTACATGTTGATGAATGTACAATTTATGAAGAGAAAGAATATTTAAAAAATAATGGAAGACAGAGTTATTTTGAATATGCAATAAGTCAAATAGTTTTGGAAAAAATTAAACAAAATGACTTTCAAAATGATTAGTGTTGGATAGAATAAAAAAACGGCAATTATTGCCATTTTTTTTTATTCATTTTCATTTTGTGGGGCACCGTAATCAAAAATCCCAGGAAGACGCTTTTCATAGTTGATTGTGTTTGGTTTATTTATTTCGGCAGATTTATAAATATAGCTAAAATCTTCATTATCAAATTTGTCTTGCAGGTTTTGCATGGTATATTCCTCGATTGTTTTACCGTTGTATATCATATACTTATTTAACCAAAATTTTGTTGGGTGTGCAACGCCATTTTTTTCAGTGTTGGTTGCAAAAGCAAGCATTGGTAAGCCATTATTATTATTTTTTATGCAGCTTAGGTGAAATTGACCATTTTTTATTTCTTCATCATATAGTGTTCTTGCTATAAACGCCATGTGGCAAATACGCTCAAAATATGGCAGGTTTTTTGGTTGATATTTTTTTAAAATTTCAAGTTTGCTGTCTATGCCTTCAACAGAGTAGGCAATGTTATAGTATTTTAAATCTTCATAATCAGCAGCCCAAAGAGTTGCAGTTTTGCTGCTGAAATTATCTACTGCAGTTGCAAGATACTCATTATATACTTTAATAAAAGTGTTATTAAATTTTTCTTGGTCAGATTTTTTTGAACTTAAACATTTTAATCCAACCAATGTTTGGCATACTTTTGCGTGGTAAAAATCATCATGGAACATAAGTTTTGAAGCGTCAATCAATATTGGAATGTTATCTGCTTCGGTTGTGACAGATTTGTGAGTTTTTCCATATTCTGTAGGGTTAAGAGAGTTTACCATATATTTTATGCCAATGCTTTGTAAAAATTTGGCAACTATTGCACTAAATTCATAACATACAACAATAGGGCGCTCTAGAGTGATATTTTTTAGGTTGTTTATGTCTTCGTGATAGTGGGCAATTTTTCCTTTTTGACCAGCAGCATAAAATGTTGGGTCAAAAGAGAGTGTTCTGCAAGCGCGTATATAAAATTTACAAATTTTTTCGGTTACTGAATCGGTATCTTTTATGTCTTGAATCAAGTGGTTAAAAAGAGCTTCATCAATAACATAATCATTCAAAAATGGGTCATTGCAAGGCAAATCTTTGATTGAAAATTTGTTTGTTTTTACATATGTTCTAATTTTTTTATAGTTGGATTCTTGAAGAGTTTTTGCAATGAATTTGTCATACTTCATTTTCTTGCCATATTCAAGCAAAAGATTGCAAAAAGAGCTTTTATTTATGCCATAAATTGGAATAAATTCATCTGCATCAAACATTTCATCAAGATTATCTTTTAAAAAGTATTTTTCAAAGATAGAATCGTCAATTTTTGTGGCTTCTTCAAGAGAACTTGCCAAAATTGTGTTTTCACTATTGTTTTCCATGGCATTAGTATAACACAACAAAAATTGCTTTTCAATATCAAATTTATTTTTTATATTAATTATTGTCATAATTAATTGACAATGTTTGCTAGTAGAGTATAAAATAAAGGTGTAATAATCAAAATAAGTCAAACTTTAAGGAGACAAAATGCCAAATATTTCTGATATTATTGAAAACTATATTTTGGACAAAATGGGCAGAAACGGAAGTATTGAACTTTCGAGAAATGTGTTGGCTGAATATTTTAATTGTGTGCCAAGTCAAATAAACTATGTGCTTGCAACCAGATTCACACTTGATAGAGGCTTTTCAAAAGAGAGTAAGCGTGGTGGTGGTGGCTATATAAAAATAAGTAGAGTTCTTCTTGATGATGAGGCTAAAGATGTTATTTTTGAGAATGTTGGTGATGAACTTTCTTATAACAGAATGATGGAAAGTTTAAAGAGACTAAAGCACGAAAAAATACTTAAAGAGAAAGAATTAAATATGATTTCAAGTGCGTTATCTAATGAAGCACTTGGAGTAGCTGAAAATATGGATTTTGTTAGAGCGAACGCATTTAAGTGCGTGCTTGTTTCTCTTATGAAGGAGGAAAGATAATATGTTTTATTCTCCTTTTGAAAACACATCAAACGAATTATCTAAAATGAAACAATCTTTTGCAGAAGAACAGTTGTTTTTCTCGGAAGATGTCACTTGTCCAAAATGCAAAACACAACTTGCAGACTTTTTGGAAACAGGCTATCTTGGTTGTGCAGAGTGTTATAGTTTGTTTGAAAAAGATGTTAAAAATATGATTTATGATTTTCATAAAGCATATCATCATGTTGGCAAAAAGCCAGATAAAATTTCAAATAAAGCAAGAATTAACAAAGAAATTAATGAACTTTTGAAAAAACAAGCAGAAGCATCTGCAAATGAAGATTATATTTTGGCGCAATCAATAAAAGAAAAGATAATTGAACTTAGGAGGAATTTATAGTGGCAAAAGATTATAGTTCAATTGTTGTTTCGAGTAGAGCAAGGCTTTCTAGATGTTTTGCAGATGTGCCTTTCCCTAGCAAAATGACAGAAGAAGATGGTCGAAAAATCATCAAAAAAGTTTATAATGTTCTTTCTGTTGATGATGAAGATTTTAAATTATACACAATGAAAGAAATTCCAAAATCTGAAGCTTATATTATGCAGGAAAAACATTTGATAAGTCATGATTTGATAGAGAACCATGAAAGTGGTGCAGTTTTGATTAATGAAGACGAAACAATCTCTATTATGATAAACGAAGAAGACCATTTAAGAGAACAATGTATTTTGAAAGGTTTAAATATCGAAACTGCCTATGACATAATTAACAAAATTGATGACAAAATTTGTAAAAAACTTGATGTAGCTTATGATGATAACCTTGGATATTTAACAAGTTGTATCACAAATGTGGGAACAGGACTTAGGGTTTCGGTAATGTTATTTTTGCCAGGACTTACACTTCTTGGGAAAATGGACAATATAACATCTAATCTAAAGAAAAATGGTTTTACTGTTCGTGGGGCATATGGAGAAGTTACAGATTCGCTTGGCTATATGTATCAAATTTCCAATGAGAGGACCCTTGGAAAAACTGAGCAAGAATATATAAATCAACTTAAAGCCATTGTTGTTCAAATTTGTGATATGGAAGTTGATGCAAGAAAGCAACTTATTGTGACAAGAGAAGCAGAAGTTAAGGATACAGTTTTTAGAGCTTTTGGAATTCTTACAAATTGTTACATTCTTAAAATTGAAGAATTTATGCGCCTAGCTGGTGAAATTAAGATGGGTATAAGTTTAAATTTAATCCGAATGAAAGATAATCATATTATAGACAAATTGTTTAATACTTGTGCACCATACAGTTTATGTGCTGCAGCAGGTGGAATGGTTAAGACCAGTGAAGATGAACAAAAGTTTAGAGCAATGTATGTTTCGAATATACTAAAAAATAACAGAGTAAAATAGGAGAGAAATATGGATTATTCAATGACAAGAAATGCAAAATTGGCACTAGATAATGCGCTTAATTTAGCAAGAAGTTTGGGTGTTTATCAAGTTGGAACAGAACACCTGTTGTATGGTCTTGCAAGCGTAACAAACAGCAGAGCGTCAAATCTTCTTGCTGAGCAAGGTGTTACTGCCGATATGATTGCGGACTACATTAGAAAAATGGGACCACAAGCATATTCTGGCAAAAAAACAATGGAATATACTCCAAGAGTAAAAAACATTATTGCAGCTGCATATGATGTTGCAAGACAAGTTAATGTTGGGTATATTGTAACCGAACATCTTTTGTATGTTCTTTTGGTTGATGCTGGAAATCAGGCTGTTAGTATTATCAAAAATTTGTGTGGTTCTAATTACATTAATTTAAGAAATCGCACATACAAGGCAATCACTGGAATAGATTTTGATCCAACAATGGATAAAAGTGCCTATGAACCAGAAAAAATGCGAAATGCAAAAGACAGAATTGAGAATATTAATAGTGGACTTCCAGAAGAAATTAGAGATATGGGAATAGACATTACTGCTCGTGCAAGAATGGGCAAAATGGACCCTGTTATTGGAAGAGAGAAAGAAACAGAAAGAATTATTGAAATTCTTTGCCGCAAAACAAAAAACAACCCAGTTTTAATTGGTGAAGCAGGTGTTGGTAAGTCTGCTGTTGTTGAAGGTTTGGCTCAAGCAATAGTAAAAGGTGAAGTGCCAGAATTATTGCAAGGCAAAACAATATTTAGCTTTGAAATTGGTTCTCTTATGGCAGGAACAAAATTCCGTGGAAGCATGGAAGAAAAATTAAAAAATGCCATTGAAGCAATTATTTCTAACAAAAACATTATTGTGTTTATTGATGAAATTCACATGCTTGCTCAAGCTGGTGGAAAAGATGGCGAAATTGGGCCAGCAGATATGCTCAAACCATATCTTGCTCGTGGAGATATGCAAACTATTGGTGCAACAACTACTGATGAATATCGTAAATTTATTGAAAAAGATAAGGCATTGGAGCGTAGGTTCCAACCAATATATGTTGAACAGCCAAGTGAAGAAGATACTGTCAAAATTTTGAAAGGTCTTAGAGACAGCTATGAAGCTTTCCACAAAATTAAAATTACTGATGATGCCATTGATGCAGCAGTTAAACTTAGTGTTAGATACATTATGGATAGAAGCTTGCCAGATAAAGCAATAGACCTTATTGATGAGGCATCAAGTAAAGCAAAAGTTGGTGCAAGTGCTGTGCCTCCAGAAATTAAAAAACTTGAGGACGAGCTTAAACAACTTGACATTCAAAAAGCAGAAGCAAGCCGCATTGAAGATTATGAAAAAGCAAACGAATGCAAGGCAAACATGGCTCTTATTAACGAGCGTCTAGACAACATGCGTGCAAACTGGCTTAAAGCAAATGATGGACAAATTGGCAAAATCACAGCTGATGACATTGCTGCAGTTGTTAGCAGTTGGACACATATTCCAGTTAATAAATTAACTGAAAAAGAAAAAGATAGACTTTTGAACCTTGAAAAAGTGTTGCACAAACGTGTTATTGGTCAAGAAGAGGCCGTGGTTGCGGTAAGTAAGGCAATAAGAAGAGCAAGAGCAGGGCTTAAAGACCCAAAACGTCCAATTGGTTCGTTTATATTCCTTGGACCAACTGGTGTTGGTAAAACCGAGCTTACTAAAGCACTTGCAGAAGCACTTTTTGATGATGAAAATGCAGTTATTCGTATTGATATGAGTGAATATATGGAATCGCACTCAGTTTCTAAACTTATTGGTGCACCTCCAGGATATATTGGTCATGATGATGGTGGACAACTCACAGAACAAGTAAGAAGAAAACCATATTCTGTTGTGCTTTTTGATGAAATAGAAAAAGCGCATCCAGACGTGTTTAACATTCTTTTGCAAGTTCTTGATGATGGTCGTCTTACAGATAGTCAAGGCAGAACTGTAAACTTTAAAAATACAATAATCATCATGACAAGTAATGTTGGTGTTAGTGACCTTCCAAAAAATCAAAATACATTTGGTTTTGGTGCTTCAACTGAAGAAAAAAAGAATACAAACACAAAAGAACTTTTAACAAAATCACTTCAAGAAAAATTTAAACCAGAATTTTTAAACCGTATTGATGTGGTTGTTATCTTTGATTGGCTAACAAAAGAAGATATTATAAAAATTGCCAACCTCATGATTGCAAATGTAAACAAAAAACTTGCAGAAAGGGGTATCAAGCTTAAATTCACCAATGGTGCTATGAAAGAGATTTTTGAAAAAGGTTATAGCTCAACTTATGGGGCAAGACCACTTAAACGCTTTATTGAGCAAAACATAGAAGATAACCTTGCTGAAGAAATTTTGATGGGCAGAGTTAAAGATGGTGACGAAGTGACTGTTGGTTTCTCCGAAGGTAAGTTTACATATAAAACAAATAATTAACACCAAAAATACTTTTAAAATTTTCGAATCTAGTGTATAATAGGTGTAGAAAGAAATATTTCAATTAAGTAAAAGGAGGATAAACTTATGAAAATTGAAATTGTAGAAAGAAATTATAGAGCGAGCCAAAAGCTCAAAGACATTTTGGAGAAAAAACTTGCAAGATTTGAAAAATATCTTGACGACAATGCCTCTGCAAAAGCAGTTTTAAGCGAAGTTAAAGGCAGATTTAAACTTGAAATAACAATCATCAGTGCTGGCAAATATGTTAGAACCGAAGTTGAAACAGACAATATGTATGCAAATGTAGATTTGGCACTTGCAAAACTTGAAAGACAAATTGTTAAATATTCTGCAAAACTTACTGCTCGTCGCAGAAAGATTGAACCAGAACTTTTAATGTTTTATGATGAACTTCCAAAATTTGAAGCTCCAAAAATCACAAAACGCAAAAAATATGAACTTGACCCAATGACCGAAGACGAAGCTATTGAACAAATGGAACTTGTTGGAAATGATTTCTTTGTTTTCAACAACAAACAAACCAAAAACATTTGTATTTTGTATCGCAGACATAATAGCGAAAACGAATACGGCATTATTGAAACAGAATAATAAATAAACAAAATAAGTAATACACACCCCATGGGGTGTGTATTTTATTTTTTATATAATTTAACCAATGTGGAAGAATAATCGTCAGGTGGTTTATTTGCTGAAGATATAACAAGTGGGTCTGATGGATTGATGATTGGTGAAAGTGTGCAGATGATTCCCACACTTGTGATTCCGTCATAAACTTTGTTGTAGTAACTTATAAAAGATGAGTAGCCACTTTTGTAAGCAAGTATTGTAAAGTCGCCCCAGTTCCTTTTTAGACTGATATCAAAATTTGTGTTTGGGATAATTGGTAAGCTTATCTTTTGAGTATATCCATATTTGTCTGTTTGAAAATATTCCCGTGTTTCAATTATACAGATTGTTGCATTATTGATTGGCGCAAGAGTGTTTGATTCAATCACTTTGATTGTTGCGTAGCCAG
>CAMOCH010000038.1 GCA_946610655.1 uncultured Clostridia bacterium | reverse complement strand
AATGGCAAAATGATATTTAATGTTGATAGCGAATATGCTGAAAAAATGTATAAAGGTTGCAGCGCAGAGAAAAAATGTGTTGGAAAAAATGTAAGCAAAGGAATTTGGGCAGATAATATTGAATGTAATTCAAAAGGTTCAACATTCACACTTCATATTAGTGACAAAAAGGCTGATAATGTTCATACAATTTTGCTTGGTGAACATAACATATCAAATATATTGGTTGGTGTTGCTGTTGCTGTGCAACTAGGACTTAGCATGGAGCAAATTGTAAACGGAATTGAATCACTTACTCCGGTTGCTCACAGACTTGCGATTGTGCCTTCAACAAACTCACTTGTTGTTATTGATGATGCATATAATGCAAATGTTGAAGGGTCAAAAGTTGCATTAAATGTATTGTCTAAATTTGACGGCAAAAAGATTGTTATAACGTCAGGATTTGTTGAACTTGGCAAAGAGCAATTCAATTCAAATTTTGAGCTTGGCAGACAAATGGCAACTGTTTGTGATTATGTTATAATTAATGGAGTAATTAACTATGAAGCAATATATTCTGGGCTTAAATTTGGAGGCTTTGACGTAAATAAAATAATTAGGGCAGGAACATTAAATCAAGCATCAAGTATGCTTTCGAGTATAACTAATCCTGGAGATGTTGTTTTGTTTGAAAATGATTTGCCAGATAATTACGTGTAATTAACAAAAAACAAATAAATATCATAAAATACCAATGACAGATGTCGGAGGTATTTTTTTATGAACATAATTTTGATTTTTGGTGGAAATAGCTTGGAACACGACATAAGTGTTATAACAGCAAAACAAATATATGAAATTGCAAAAATTAAGCACAATGTTAAACTTGTTTATTTGGACAAAAATGATAAGTTTAATTTATGTGAGAGTCAAAATTTTAACATAAAGAATTTCCCAAATAATGTTAAAATTTCGCCAGTGATTATAAAGGATAAATGTTTGTATAAAGCAACAATGTTTGGTTTAAAAAAGATTTTTGATGTTGAGTGTGCGCTTATGTGTACCCATGGTGGCAATGGTGAAAATGGTGCCGTTGTTGATTATTTAAATTTATGTGGTATTCCAACGACAGCAGGAAGTGGTGCAGCACTTTCGGTTGCAATGGATAAATGGCTGACTAAATTGTGTTTGAAAGGTCTTGGTATAAGCACTGTAAAGGGAGTATTGGTTTCTAAGTTTCAAGATAGAAATGATATTATAGAGATTGTTCAAAATCAACTTGGCTATCCCGTTATACTAAAGCCATGTACGGGTGGTAGCAGTATTGGTATTGAGATTGCAAAAAATGAAGATGAGCTTAAAAATGCAATTAATATTGCGTTTGAGTTTGACCAAAAAGTTTTAATTGAACAAGCTTTGATCGACTATGAAGAATATAATTGTGCAGCAATAGGAAATAGCAAAGATTTGATAATTTCCGAAATTGATAGGCCGGTTAAGAAAGATGAAATTTTGTCTTTTAAAGATAAATATATGCAAAAAAATAAAAAGGGTGGAATGAAATTACTTAAGCGAAATTTTGATATTGATGAAAAGTTAAAGAGAAAAATACAAACATATACAACTAAAATTTATCAAGAACTTGGGTTTAGTGGGGTTGTTAGAATTGACTTTATTTTTGATAAAACAAAAAGTAAATTATATGTTAACGAGATAAACTCAATACCTGGTTCGCTTGCTATATATTTGTTTAATAAAAAATCAATAAACTCATTGGAATTTATTGATTTACTTATAAAAAAATCAATTGAAGAATATAATGTTTTGCAGAAAAATTATAAAAATTTCAGCACAAATTTGCTGAATATGCAGTAAATGTTATAATTTATACAAAAAATAAGTTTAAAAATAATAAAAAAATGCAAATTATGCTTTAATTATATAAATTTGCTATTTTATTACATTCATTTTTAAGATTATTGATAATTTCTGTAGGTGAAATTACTTTGATACTATTTCCATACTGCATCAGTCTATGAATAAGTCCAATATTGTTAATCGCTGAAATTTTGAAAAGATTTTTTCCTATAACTTCGGTGGATGTCCAAGAATCAAATTCATTTTTTATTTCATTGTTGGCGTATATTGTAATTGACACATTATCAAAAGACTGATTGTTGTTCCATGGCTTAAGATTTAAATCAATTTCTTGTTTTTCAAAATTAATGTCGAGAGCCTTTATTGAATTTATTCTTGTTAATTTAAACAATCTAAATTCTTGACGGGTATTGCAAAAACCATAAACGTAAAACGAGCCTTCTTTATAAACAATGCAGTAGGGGTCTATGATTCTTATATTTGATGAATATTCTATTTCAATTTTATTAGAATCTGATATTGCACTAAGAATAATGCTTTCAAACTCATTTGTTTTTGTTCCACTGCTAAACCATGTGTTTGAGTCAATAATAAAACTTCCGGCAAGTTTACTTGCTGTGGTAAAATTTTTGTTTTTAATATGGGATTCAATTTTTGATTGAAGTATTGTGTTTGTGATTGGTTTATATTTATTTGCGCTGATTGCCATATTTAAAATATAGGCAAGTTCATCTTCTGTAAAAAACCAAGTGTTGAGCAGGGTACTGTTAATCAAAGATATGCCACCAAATTTTCCAGCTTTTGTGGTTAGTGGAACGCCTGCGTAAACTAATTTATTGATGCCACGATATATAGTTTTTGTGCTCACTTCAAATTTGTCAGCGAGATCGCTGGCTTTGTGATATTTGCCATCCAAAAGGCTCATAAAGATTCCAAACTCTAAATATTTCATATTCTAATTATATAATTTAATTATTATTAAGTCAATGTTTTTCGAACACATGTTCTAATTTTCTACTTTTATTCAATATATTTTATAAATATATTAATAAATGTATTGTTAATTGTTTGCTAAATTATCAAAATTTAGGTATAATATTTACAATATAGAAAATAGAGGATTATGTCAATGTATGAATTTTTAGATTCAGGTTTCAAAAGAAGAGCTTTTAAAAAAGCTTTAAAAGATGTAAAAAATGAAGGTTATTATATTGATTTAAAAAATGGAACATTGCTTAAACCTTCTGTTGATTCTGCAAAAGATGTTGCAGAACTTTCTACTCGCACACTTGCTAATAAGTATTTTGCAAAAGAAGAAACTTTTGATGTTACTGGGCTTGCTCCAAACCAAGAAATTCAAGAAAATGAAGTTGAAAAAGAAATGTCTGAATATGCAATGGGGGGAGAACAAACTTATGATGTCGAACCAAGAAAATCTTTTGCTGATTCAACATTTATCTCTGGCAGAGATAAAGAAGACGAAGATATGCTTTCTAGACGAACTCTTGAAGAAGATAAACCTTTGTTTGGAGAAAGTGAAGAACAAGAAGAAAAACCTGCTATTGACGAAAGAGAAGAATTTAGAAGAAAATTCATTGAAAATATAGAAAAGAAGATTGCAGAAAGAGAACTGCTTGAAAAGGCAAGAGCTGAACAACAAATTGAAGAGCAGGAAGAAGAAAAACCTGAAGAGACAGAAGAACCTGTTGAAGAAACAATAGAGGAAGAACCAGCAGAAGAAAGTGAACCAGAAGTTGTTGAAGAAGAACCTGTTGAGGAAATTGTTGAAGAACCTGTGAAAGTTGAACCTGCTCCTGTGGTTGAAACGAAAACTGAACCTGTTAAACCAAAAAGAAAATATGTAAAAAGAAAGAAAAGAAAATATGATGCAGATATTGTTGGTGGGTTTGGGTTTTAATGGCTTTATTTAAGAAATTTAGAGATGTTTTGGTTGCAATAATTCCAATAGTGGCAATAGTCCTGCTATTGGAGTTTTTTGTTGGTAAATTTGATACATCAACGCTTGTTAAGTTTTTAATATCGGCAGTGCTTTTGTGTGTTGGAGAAGTTTTGTTTCTAACCGGTATTGATAGCACAATCATGCCTATGGGAGATATGGTTGGATCAAGTGCAAAAAAGATTTCAAACTTTTTTATATTCTTGTTCTTTGCTTTTTTGTTTGGAATGTTTGCAACGATTGCAGAACCAGATGTTCAAACATTGTCTGAACAAATTATTGAAAGTGGTATTGCCGTTAATAAATCAGTTCTATTATTTGTTATCGGCGCTGGGGTTGGTGTGTTTGTTGCATTTGCGCTTATAAGAATTGTAAAACACATGTCAATCAGAGTGCTTATGCTGGTGCTTTATTTTATAACGTTTATTTTGGCAACTTTTGTTCCTGATAGTTTTGTTGCTATTGCATTTGATAGTGGGGCTTCAACTCTTGGAATGGTGACAAGTCCATTTGTGCTTGCCATGTGTGCTGGTGTTGCTTCCAAAAATAAAACAAATAATGAAACATTTGGTGCAATTGGTATTGCCAGTGTTGGACCAATTATTGCAATGCTTATTTTGGGGTTATTCTTGAGAGGTAGCAGTGCCGAAGCGATAGTCTCTGGATCAAAATATAGCATATTTGTCCAGGTACTATATAACACAACAATGGCAATAGTTCCACTTGTTTCAGTATTTTATTTGTTCCAAATAATATTTATCAAATTGCCAAGGAAGAAAAAACTTTCTTTGATTCTTGGTGTTATTGTTACTTTTGTTGGGCTATATTTATTTTTGTTTAGCATTGATTACGGCATTATCGAAATGGGTTCAGCAATTGGTGAAATGCTTGAAAGCAAAAACATATATCTTGTGCTATTAATCTATGCTCTTATTGCGTTTGTGATTGTGTTTTCAGAACCATCAATCAGGGTGCTTGGTGCTCAGATTGAAGCTGAAACACAGGGCAATATTAACAGAAAAGTTGTTGTATTTGCACTTGCTATTAGCATGTTGATTGCGGCTGTACTTGCAGTAGTCAGAGTATATTTTGATATAAGCATTTGGTATTTCTTAGGAATTGGCTATTTGCTTATAGCTGTTTTAATGATATTCTCTGATACAACATTTGTTGCTATTGCGTTTGACAGTGGTGGGGTTGCTGTTGGATCACTTAGCACTGCGTTTGTTATGCCAGCAATGATTGCAATGAGCACGTCTGGAGCAGGTGGTTTTGGATTTGTTGCAATCAGTTCAATGGTTCCAATTATAGTGCTTGAAATTATCGGAATTGTATATAATGTTAAAGTTAATGGATTTGTTAAAAGGTCGAAAAGAATCTTTGCGAGAGTTAGCTATGGTGTTGATAAATATTCAAACATAACTAAACTTGAACAAAGATATAAAGAAATTAAGGAGCAAAAGCTGAATGAAAAAGAACAAAATGGCAATTAAAAAATTGCAGCTGAGTGATATTGATGAACTTTCAATTGCTGTGTTTATTTGTAAGCAAACAGTTGAAAATCAATTGACGGCATATGTTAAAGATATTGGAGGAATTGTTCTTTCGTCAATGAGAGGAAGAGGACTAAGCCGTGTTGGTATTGCATCTGCTTTTGGTGCATACACCGATGTTAACGTTGTTATGGTCATGTGTTTGAAAGATGTTGCCAAAGATTTGGTTCATGACGTAAGTTCAAAATTTAAGTTTAACGTTCCTGGCAACGGCAAGGGCTTCTTGATGGAAACTGATGGATATATGGGTGCGAAGGCAGCATTCATTTAGGAGGATATTATGGATATTTTTGATAAAGAAATTTTTGATGATGAAAATTATAAACTTATTGTTGCAATAGTTCAAAGAGGATACTCTGATGAAGCAATTAATGCAGCAAGAAGTAAAGGGGCAAAAGGAGCTGTTATACTTAATGGTAAAGGTCAGGGAGAATCAAAAAGAAAATTCTTTGGCTTTGAAGTTAATCCAGAAAATGAAACTGTTTTAATTTTGGTTAAAGAAGAATTATGTCTTCCTATAGTTAAAGCAATTTATGCTGCTGTTGACTATCGTTCAGCTGCAAGAGGAATGGTGTTTGTTTTGCCTGTAAGCTATGTAAGTGGAATGACCCATGGAAGAGAGATAGAAGACGAGGGAACTGAAAACGAATAAATAATAGCAAAAACAAAAAGTGGCATTTGCCACTTTTTATTTTGCGAATTTTAATATAATATCAACAATTTTATCATTTCCATTTGGTATTTTTGCGTTTTTTAACCTGTTAATGTATTCGTTTTGCTCATTATATAGTGATTTTATGCAATTTAATAATGTTTCGGGTGTTAAATCATCTTGAAAAAGCACTTTTGCATAACCTTTTTTGTTGAAATATTTGGCATTTTCAACTTGGTCACCCCTTGATGTTCCTTTTGGTAAGGGTATGAGTAGCATTGGTTTTTTGTTGTATGCAATTTCAAAAATTGTATTGCTTCCAGCTCTTGAAATAACCATGCTTGATGCCTTCATAATTTCTTGCAAGCTATCCGAAAATTCAAACTGATTATAGCCATCTATTGAAATGGAATTATTATAATTTCCTTTTCCAACTTGATGATAAACACAAAATGTTTTTGTAAGTTCATCTGCAATTTGCCATACAGCTTCGTTAATTGCTTTTGAACCTTGCGAACCACCGGTGATGAGAAGTATTGGTTTTTGTGAATTGCTTGTAAATGTTGAAGATGTTTTTATTCGAATAGGAGAACCTGTGTATTCTCCTTTTTTACCAACAGCTTTTGCTGTTTGCTCAAAAGTTGTGCAAATTTTTTGTGTACAAAGTTTAGACAGTTTGTTAGACAATCCCAAACTTAAATCACTTTCATGGGCAATAACGGGAATCTTTAATTCTTTTGCTGCAAACACGACAGGCAATGCAACATAACCACCTTTTGAAAAAACAATGTTTGGTTTAATTTCATTCAATATTTTTTTTGCTTGATGAACACTTTTTAAGAATTTGACTGGTAGGGTGATATTTTTAAATATGTTTTTTCTGTTTAATTTGCAGCAGTCAATAGAGTAAAAAGTGATGTCAGGTAGTGAGCCAACAATGTTTGTTTCCATTCCTCCAGTTGAACCAATGTAGTATATTTTGTCAAAATGCTTTTTTAAACTATCTTTAATTGCAATGTGTGGCATAATGTGACCAGCTGTGCCACCACCAGTTAATACAATTGTCTTCATAAACGCTCCAATTATATATATTATATGTATTTTATATGGTTTTATGTGCCAAAAATGTTTGCATCAAATTAAGTTTATTGTTATACTAATAAATGTATTTATTAAAAACTCGAAGGATAGGTGACAATTTTGGACAATAAAAAGACTTATGACGCAAAAGATATAACAGTTTTGGAGGGACTTGATGCAGTTAGACTTAGACCTGGTATGTACATTGGAACAACAGGCCCAAAAGGTTTACATCACTTGGTTTGGGAAATTCTTGATAACTCAATTGATGAAGCTGCAAATGGTTTCTGCTCAAGAATAATATTGACTCTTCATGCAGATGGATCAATATCTGTTGAAGATAATGGTCGTGGCATTCCGGTTGATATACACCCAGTATTGAAAGTTAGTGCTGTTGAGGTTGTTTACACACAACTTCATGCTGGTGGTAAGTTTAATAACGAAAACTATGCTTATTCTGGTGGACTTCATGGTGTTGGTGCATCAGTTGTTAATGCACTTTCTAGATGGCTTAAAGTTGAAGTAAACAGAGATGGCAAAAAATATGTTCAAGAATTTGAAAGCAAAGAGGTTAAACCAGGAAAAATTGCTGGTGGTGTTCCAAAAGCTCCTCTTGCTGTTGTTGGAAAATCTCTTGCAACAGGAACAAAAGTAACATTTATGCCAGATGATAGAATTTTTGAAACTGTTGAATTTGATTATGCAACAATCAACAAACACATTAAAGAACAAGCCTTTTTGAATAAGGGTCTTGAAATTGTTTTGATTGATGAAAGAGATAAAACAAAAGAACCAGTTGTTAAAAGTTATAAATATGATGGTGGAATTAAAGACTTTGTTAAGTATTTAAATGAAAGCAAAGTTAAACTTTATGAAGAGCCTATATATTTTGCTGGAACATCAAACGATATTAAAGTTGAAGTTGCGCTTATGCACACAGATGAATATGTTGACAACATTTTTAGTTATGTTAATAACATTAACACCAGTGAAGGTGGAACCCATGAAGTTGGTTTTAAAAGTGCAATAACAAAAGTGTTCAATGACCTTGCAAGAAAAAATAACATTTTGAAAGATAAAGATGCAAACCTTGTTGGTGAAGATTTTAGAGAAGGTCTTAGTGCGATTATTTCTGTTAAAATGAAAAATGTTCAATTTGAAGGACAAACCAAAGCAAAACTTGGTAATCCAGAGGCACGCCCTGCAGTTGAAAATGTTACAACAACCGAACTTAACAATTATTTCCTTGGAAGAGGAACTGCGAAAACATTA
>CAMOCH010000037.1 GCA_946610655.1 uncultured Clostridia bacterium | reverse complement strand
TATTAATTTTAACTCATTACTGCTGCCAATTGTTAAGTCTTGATAATCTGAGTAATAATTATACTCTGTTGTGGCAGCAAATTCGATGTAGTTAGTTGCTGTATAGCCATGATTGGTTTTTTCGGCATCAGTAATCATAAATTCGCCGTAGGTTGTGGTTTCAATTTCCATTGTAGTATTTAGTGGGTTGCCATGCGTTGCATCAACAACATACCATGCACCATCCACATAGACTCTGTTCCATGCGTGACCATTACCAGACACAAATATTGCTGGAATACCCTCTATTCTTGCCATAATAATGAGAGCCTTGGCATAACCTTCACAAACAGCTTTTCCGTTATTAAACACGCCTTCTGCAGCCCAAGAATCATAATCTTTTGCATTTGATAACGCATGTGATGCTGCATAGTTGTCATATTGCACATTCAATATGAGCCACTCATATATTGCACGAAGTTTTGTTACGTCATCCATGCTGTCATCACAAATTTGACGAAGCACCGCTTTTGCTTTGTTATATATATCTTCGGCAGCGCTACCTACTTCACAAACAGGCACAGCCCCACTTTCTAGTGCAAACACAAGTTGAGAACTTGTTGAAACAGGAATTGACAACGCACCATTATCAACCTTGAATGTGGTTTCTGCTGTTCTTGTGCTTTCCACTTCCAATTTAAGACCATAATCTTGTTGAGTGTATGTATATGCTTTTTCTTGGTCAGCAACAAGTGTTGGTGTATCTAAAAATGTTGAATTGCTGCATGTCATTTTAACTTTGTTACTTGTGAATTGCACTGGATAACCAGAATATGAATAACCTTCTCGTTGGGTATTTTTTGAAGTTACATAGGTTATTGCACTTTGAATTTCTGTTGAACTATCTGAGAATGTGTAGTTAAGTGTTATTGTCACATTGTCTGTGATTTCATAGAAAAGCACATAATCAACATATGCACGAAGTTCGTCTCTGCTGTTTACTGTTAAGTTTTCAGAGCTTCTTGCTGCTTCAAATTTATCAAAATATTTTGGGAAAAGTAAAAGTTTAACAATATATTCACTTGTTCCATACAAATTTACATTTTCTTCCAAAACTTCATCAAAATCAAACTCTGTCGTTTGTTCTTCATTGGTATACCATGTTGAAACCTCATAGCCAGAAAGTCCAATTTCTGCAAAGTCAACAAGTGTATCTTCATTAAGTTTTGTTCCAATATTTTCAGTTATGGTTTTTCTAAAAACACCATCAACATAAACTGTTACAACAGCTGTTTCACCAATGTAATATGCCTTAAAAGTTTTATCTCCATACGAACCTTTGGTGATGGTTAAATTGTTAGTTATTTCTTCAACACCTGTTCCAAGCCAACCATTAAACTCAAGGGTTATTCCACCCACTGTTTTTGTTGGTTTATTTAAAGTGAAACTTTCAGTTTCAATATTATATGTTATTGTGGTTTCGCCTGCGATTGTTCCACCATTTAAGTCAAGAGTTATGGTGTAATTAACTGCAGTCCATTTTGCATAAACAACAAAATCTTGCATTAAGTTTGCATCAAGTGTTTCAACTTTATTTACAAATAATGAATCACTATACCAACCATCAAAATGGTAGCCATTTCTTTCGATATCTTTCAAAATGATATCGTAAGTGATGTTATATGTTGTTATATTTTCTGAATTGTCTGCTCCGTAAAGGTTGTTATATGTTATTGTTCTTGTTGTTGTGGTATCTATTGTGTAAACAACCAAATCATTTGATGTATCTGACTTTTTGAACACATAATCTCTAAGCCCAATTTCTTTAAGAGTTCCAACAACACCGTTAGTTCCAAGAATTGCATCAACAACGCTTGTTCCAAGAGAATCAGCAATTTCATCTGCTTGACCAAATGATGGATTAAACATGTTTATAACTTTAAAAATATTTGCCGTATCTTCAGCATTTAAAGCATTAATTGTAAGCACATTTTGTGTTATTTTATATCCATTTTCGGCATCCTTAATAACAGTGCTTGTGCAAGAAGCATAAATGTCATCAGGAACCATGTTTTTAAGCATAGATTGAGGGAATTTTGAAAAATTATCTTCTTTAAATTTGCGCATATTTAAATGCACAACAACATTAATATCTGCAAGATTATCACTAGGTTGAGTTTCTGGAATATTTTTAAATAAAACTTGAACTATTTCAACGCCTAAATATTCCAAATCGTTGTTTCCAAACGCAAGATTAACATCTGAGCTTGTTTCAATTAATTTTGCAAGTTTTGCTCCAACCTCTTTATCTGTAAATCTAGTGATTGGATTTGCAACCAAAGTGGCTTCTTTTACTTCGTAACTTGTCAAATCTTCATCAGTAAACTCATTTGTCACAACAATGTCTTTTCCAGAATTTTCTGAAAGAGACTTCATTTCTCCAATTAACGCCAAAACATTAACGTCATATTTAACTTTAACAAAGATTCCTGCACCCACTGCAGCCATAACCACCAGTAGCAACAAAAATGCCACAGCTTTAAACAAGCCTGAAAGTAGTCTAACTGCAAAAGGTTTTTTCTTATTTTCTTCTTGCATAATTTTCTCCTTTTTTATGTTTTCATAATAAC
This sequence comes from uncultured Clostridia bacterium, assembly GCA_946610655.1. Taxonomy (GTDB): domain Bacteria; phylum Bacillota; class Clostridia; order Christensenellales; family UBA1242; genus RGIG4790. The sequence goes on along the minus strand of CAMOCH010000037.1, from coordinate 5,825 downwards.
ATAAAATTTTCTGTATAACAAATAATTAACAAAAGTTTTATGAAAGATAATGACTAACCATGACATATTATGTCTGTCATACCTTCCCATAAAATCTAGTCAAAACGACGTTTAATAAAAAATCATTGCAATTTTTTTGCAATGATTTACTCTGCTTTTTCAGTTGCATACAAACTCTTATAAACATTTGAAACCTTCATCAATTCTTCATGTGTGCCCTCTGCTGAAACTTGGTGATTATCCAAAACCACAATCTTATCTGCATCTTTTATTGTTGAAAGTCTGTGAGCAATAACAATAAGTGTATGGTCACCTTTAAGGTCTTCCATAACTTTTTGAATTTTAGATTGAGATTCGTTGTCAAGGCTGCTGGTTGCTTCATCAAAAATTATAACTTTTGTGTTTTTAAGTAGCGCTCTTGCAATAGATAGTCTTTGTTTTTGTCCACCACTCATCTGTATTCCGTTTTCACCAACAACTGAGTCTAACTTTTTCTCCAAACTTTCAACATAATCTTTAAGTTGCGCTTTTTCAAGAACATTCCACAGTTCTTCATCAGTTGCATCTTTTTTTGCTAGTAGCAAATTTTCTTTTATTGTCATGTTGAATATGTATGGTTGTTGAATAATAACAGAAATGTTATTTTTCAAGCTATCTTTATCTAATTCTCTAATGTCAACGCCATCAAGCTTAACGCTTCCATCTGTCCAGTCATACAAATGAAAAAGAATGTTAGAGATACTTGTTTTTCCTTCTCCACTTTTTCCTACAATTGCAGTGAGTTTATTTTCTTCAAAGTTGACAGAAAAATTTTCAAACAAATTTTCTTTGCCATCATAGGTAAAAGTTAAATTTTCAATACTCATTTTTCCAGTAACACTATCGAGATGAGTTGTGCCATACTTTTCTTGAGGGTAAATTGTTTCATCATAAAGTTCCAAAACCCTTTCAGAAATAAGCTCTTTTTCATTCATGTAGTCAACCAATCCTGATATATTTCCAATAATGCCATATATTGTGTTAGAATATTGATACATAACAAGCGCTGCCGAAACCGTGACATTTCCAAGTTCTAGTTCATGCACAGTCAAAGCCGCAAAGCCAACCCATACAGCAACATTAATTACCATTGATACAATATCAATACAGGCAACTTTTTTAACCCTTATTATATCATTTTTATTTTTCTCATCAATTTTTGCACTATACTTATCAAGAAGTTGATTTTGCATGTCTAAAACTTTAACATCTTTGGCTCCCCTGATAGTTTCATTACTAATACCAGTTATGCCATCACGGATTTTAAAATCAACTTTACGGTAATTTTGTCTAATTCTGTTTTTAACATAATACAAAATGTAAGTTAAAGAAACTCCAATTGTTATATACAAAGCAATCTTCCAGTTGTATGTGTATATAATAAACATAACTGCAACATTTCTGAAAATATTTGCGAAAGTGGTTAGCAAATATTGATATACTTCAGACAAACTTGATGGGTCTCTTGTTATTCTATTTAATAATTTACCTGAATTTTCGTGGTCAAGTTTTCTTGAAAGAATTGGAAAGAACCTTGAAAAAGCCCCTACTGTCATGTTATAAAAAATATTTTCAGAAGCTTTTTCAGATATGATATGTCTAATTGCATTAAGAGTTGCACAAGCAAATTCCACAAGCCAAAAATATGCAAAAAACAAAATAAATTGTTGATATTCTCCTGCGTAGATGTGTGCATACATTCTCTCTTGAAATATTGGAAAAAGCAGCGTCAAAAGCGCAGTTAAAATTACCAAAAAAGTTATAGCAACAAGTCTTAATCTTTCTTTTTTATAATTACCCAAAATAGTAAAGAGAGCCTTATACCCTTTATATTTCTTTTTAGGCTTAGACTCATCTTCTTTTTTCTCAATATTAGCAGTATCTTGAACTTTTTTTGTGTATTTTTCTTTAGATTTCTTACTCATAAAAACCTCTTTAAACTATATCAATAGTTTAACAAACACCACAAATATTGTCAATATGGTTTATGTATAAAATTCGTCAAATTTCGCACACTAAATTCAGGAGAAATTTTATGAAAAAAATTATAGACCAAAAATGGTTAAAAACTTATGTGCCAATATTCTCATCAATGTTCTTTTTGTTTGTTTTTTCATTGATTATCATATTTGTCACCCCTGCCGTGGAATATTCAATTATAAACAGCGAAAACTACCCAAGTGGGCTTCCAAAAAGAATGGTCGCCCCATTTGTTGACATGACAAGTTGGGTTGACCCATCAAGCGAATATTCAATAAATGGCGCACCAAATCTTGCAAAGTTTGCAATTGATACAAACATAAAAACTTATCACCTTGGTTTTATTAACCCTGTTCAAAGCAACCCTATTTCAAACAACAAACTTAACTGGGCTTGGGGAGGCTATGCAAGTTTGACAAAATCTAGCACAGATGCACAATATCTTGGAATTGTTCAAAGTATGCAAAATCTCAAAGATTCTGGAGGAATGTATATTATTTCAATTGGTGGTCAAGCAGGAAATGCCCCATGGAAAGTTACTCAAAGTGAAGATTTGCTTGAAAACTTTTACACAGATGTTATTCAAACTTACTCTCTTTCAAGAATTGATTTAGACATTGAAGAAGACAACCAAGACTATGATCAAAATGTGGCAAATGCAAAAGCTATCAAAAAAGTTCAAGATAAAACCAATGTTGAAGTATCTCTAACTATTCCAATTATGCCTTATGGTTGGGAGAACAAACAAATAAATATTATAAAAGCTTATGTTTCGGAAGGTGTGGAAATTACTCTTATTAACAACATGTGCATGTGCTACGGAACTGGCGTTAACAATGGCGAAGACTATGGCGACGCAAGTGTTCGAGCAATGGAAAGTTGCATCGGTCAACTTCAAACAATCTACTCAAACCAAGGAATTGAACTTTCAACCACTGCTGCATATGTTAAAACCGGTTGCACCGTTGCACTTGGATATGAAAGCAGTTTGTATCCAACATTCACAACTTCAATGATGCAAAAAGTAACCAATCATGCAAAAAATAATAATTATGGACTACTTTCATTTTGGTCAATTGGCCGTGATGCAAAAATTGAACAAAACGCAGGAATTCAATCAAAATATGCATATTCTGAAATCGCAAAACAATATTTGCAGATTTAAGTATTATGTCTCGCATAATACCCCATAAAATCTAGCAAAAAACGCATTTTCGTAATAAAAAAGCACTAATAATTAGTGCTTTTTTATTGTCTCTATAACAAAATACAAATAATTCCCCCTCTTCTTTCGTTAACAATTTTAGTAAGTGTTTTTCTAATTTTAATTTGAGCTTCTTCTGGAATGTTATTAACTTTTGAATCAATACCTTCTTTAACCAAACTTGAAAGAGATTTTCCAAACATATTTGTATTCCAAATGTTTTGTGGATTGTTTTGAAATTCTGTTTTAATATACTCTGCAAAATTTTGACTTTGCTCTCCACTTCCTATTGCCGGGCAAACTTCAGTTTCAACATCAACTCTCATAATATGTAAACTTGGAGCGCTAGCTTTGAGTTTAACCCCAGAATTTCCACCTTTTGAAACAATTTGTGGTTCTTCAAGAGTCATATCTTCCATTCCAGGATTAACAACACCATAGCCAGTTTGTTTAACCTGCTCTAATGCACCTTTTAATTTATCATATTCGTGTTTAGCATAAACCAAATGCTTAATATAGCTCATCAAATAGAAGTCATCTTCAATATTTATACCACATTCTGCAGATAAAAGGTTGTAAAATACACTATTTTTCAAATTTATCTCATAATTTATAGTTCCATCAGACAAATTTGCAGTTTTTACCGAAAATTTTTCTATATTTTCATCATCTTTAAATAAATTTTGCAATTTCGATGCATCTTTGATTTTTTCTATGTCATTTACGCCACTTTTAAGTCTTTCCAAAATGTTTTTTATCAATTCATTTTCAGCAGGAAGCGCTCTAACCCATTTTGGAAGGTCAACATTAATTTTGGCAACTGGAAATTCATAAAGAATAGTTTCAAGAACTTCACAAAACTCTGTTTCTTCCATTTTTTCAATATTGTAGCTCACAACCGGCACTTTATATTTTTCACTTAAACTTTCAGTAAGTTTTTTAGTTGCATCACTATCTGGTTTTGTGCTATTTACTAGCACCACAAAAGGTTTTTTTGCTTGTTTTAATTCGCCAACAACTCTTTCTTCTGCTGGCACATATGAAAGTCTAGAAATATCTCCTATGCTGCCGTCTGTTGTTACAAGCACTGATATTGTGCTATGGTCGCAAATAACCTTTTTAGTGCCAATTTCAGCCGCTTCTCTAAGAGTAATTTCATCATCGCTCCAAGGCGTTTTAACAAGTCTTTCTGTGCCATCATTGTTTTCTGCACCCTCGGCTCCAGACACAAAATATCCAACACAATCAACCATTCTAACTTTTGCACTAACATTTTCATTAAAATCTACTTTAATAGCCTTGTTTGGCACAAATTTTGGCTGGGTTGTCATAATTTGCTTTCCATTGCCAGATTGAGGCAATTCATCAATCATTCTATCCTTTTCAGCCGATAATTCAACATTTGGAAGAACTATCTTTTCCATAAATTTCTTTATAAAAGTTGACTTTCCAGTTCTAACGGGTCCAACAATACCAACATAAATATCCCCATTTGTTCTAGCAGAAATATCGTTATATATTTCAAATTTATCCATAATTATCCTCCTTTTTTCTGCTTACCAAACTTTATGCATACTTAAGTAGGTTTATGAATAAAAAAGAAAAATTTACACAAAAAAAGTCATCCAAAATTGAATGACTTTTTCTATTATATTATCTCTTGCTAAATTGTGGAGATTTACGAGCCTTTTTAAGACCGTATTTTTTACGTTCTTTCATTCTTGGGTCACGAGTTAAGAATCCAGCAGCTTTAATTGGAGCTTTGAATGTTTCATTTGCAAGCACAAGCGCTCTTGCAATACCATGACGGCAAGCACCAGCTTGTCCAGAAAGACCACCACCAATTACATTAACATAAACGTCATATTTGTTTTCTGCTTCAACAAGAACAAGTGGTTGACGAACAACAGTTTGCATAACATTTACTGGGAAATATTCTGCAACGTCTTTTCCATTGATAACAATGCTACCTTTTCCTTCAACCAATCTAACTCTTGCAATAGCTTTTTTTCTACGGCCAGTTGCCCAAGTGTATTTAACTTTACTACTTTTTTTCTTTGCTACCATTTTTTATCTCCTATCTTCTTCCATCTAATTCAATAAGTTCTGGTTTTTGTGCTTCATGGCCATGATTTGCATCTTTATATACTCTAAGGTATTTAAGCATTTTTCTGCCAAGGCTATTTTTTGGAAGCATGCCTTTAACGGCAACAGTAACTGCGAGGTCCGACTTTTCTGATAGCATTGTGCTATAACTGATTTCTTTTAAGCCACCCATATAACCTGTGTGGTATCTGTAAAATTTTTGTTCAACTTTTCTTCCTGTTAAAAGAACTTTATCTGAGTTGATAACAACAACATGGTCTCCACAAAGTTGGTTTGGAGTGAATTCTGGTTTATTTTTACCACGGAGAATGCTAGCAACTTGGCTTGCTAAACGGCCAAGAGGCATATTTGTGGCATCAACCAAATACCATTTTTCAGATTTTTGTTCTGCTGTTTGCATATATGTTTTCATTTGATTAATTCCTTATTTTTATTATATTTTTCGCGGATTTAATGCTCTTTATTGTTGCTTCAACGGGTTTAAGCAACTACTCAA
>CAMOCH010000036.1 GCA_946610655.1 uncultured Clostridia bacterium | reverse complement strand
TATAACCACATTTGAATAATCTTCAAACAACTTCGCAACATTTTGCGCCATACCAATGCCAACTTCTAAAAACAGCTTTCCACCTGCTAGCATATAATTTTTGGCACTTTTTGCAATGTCTTTATAAAACTTATAGCCATCATCTGGAGCAAAAAGTGCAAGCGCTGGCTCATATTTGCGAACACTGAAATCAACTTTTTCATCATTAATATCAATATATGGGGGGTTACAAATTATATAATCAAATATGCCATAAATATTATTAAAAAGGTCACTTTTAACAAAATTTACACTACTTTTATTAAGTTTTGCGTTATTTTTTGCAGTTTTTAATGCTTTTTTACTGATATCTGATGCCGTAACCTGTGAATTAGTGCATTTTTGCACTGAAATTGCCAGTGCACCACTGCCAGTACACAAATCTAGCACTTTTACACTTGCTTTTTGTCCAATTTCTTTGACTAATAAATCACACAGTTCTTCGGTTTCAGATCTTGGACATAGCACATTTTTATTAACAATAAACTTTAGACCATAAAACTCTGTGTAACCTAAAACTTGAGCAAGTGGCATACCTTTTTTTAATTTTTTTGCGTATTTAATTAATATTTTTTGATTATTTTTTGTAACAATTAGATTTTTTTGCAATTGCAAGCGTTTTACTTTTAAAACCTCACAAAAAATCCAGTCAATATCGCTACTGTCTGCATTTGAAATACTTTCTATTTGTTTTCTACAAGATAAATAATCCATAATCCCCTAACAAAAAAATAAGTGCATAGAATAATTTCTACACACTAAAAAGTGCAAACCAAATATTTAGTTTGCACCACAAAAAAGTTGCTACTTATTATTGTTTGAGTAACGTTTGTTGAATTTATCTACTCTTCCACCAGCGTCAACAATCTTTTGTGTTCCAGTAAAGTATGGGTGACATTTGTTGCAAATATCAATCATGATTGTGTCGCCTTTTTTTGTTGATTTTGTTTCAAAAGTTTCGCCACAAGCACATTTAACTGTTACTGTGTGATAATCTGGATGCAAATTTTCTTTCATTTCTTTTCTCCTAAATTAAAATGCAAAAGCATTATAAAGCAAAAAAGCAATCTTGTCAAGTTATTTTATAAAATAAATATATATAAGACACCAAAAAAACTTGTATATTTCTCTTTAAACTTCACATAATAAACTCAGGAGATATTATCATGAATATTTGTTCACCAGCAATTAAAGATGTTTTTGACATTATTGAGGCAAGCAGCCAAAATGGATACAACTTTACTCCACCAGAAATTATAGGATAAATTATATAGAAATATTTATGTTTTTTGTAAAATAATTTAATATTATAACAATTTAATGCAAAATAATAAAAACTCGCTAATATGCGAGTTTTTATTACTTTTAAATTTTTTCCAAAAGTAAATTGAGTGATTTTTCATTGACTTGAACAACAGTACCTGCATCTTTTTTAAACACTACTGCATCAGCCAAAGTGTCATCACAAATATTCTTTGAATATTTTTCAATAACTTTATTTGTTTCGTCATCTGCATAAACATAAATTTTAATGTGATCAACAACTTCATATCCATTATCTTTTCTTGTTTGTTGAACACGGCTTACAAATTCACGAACAAAACCAAGTTCAATAAGTTCAGGAGTTAAATTTGTATCAAGAACAACAGTAAATTCGCCATCACTTTCTGTCACATAACCCTCTTTACTTACCATGCTAATCAAAAGGTCATCTTTTGTTATTTCAACAGTTGAACCATTAACATCAAAGCTAACAGTTTCTCCGTTATTAACTTTTTTAACAAGTTCATTTTGGTTGCAAGAAGACAAATATTGTCTTATTCCACCGAGTAGTTTACCATATTTTGGTCCAAGTGTTTTAAGTTGTGGTTTAAGTTCATAGTTTAAGTAATCGGTTGTGTCATGCACAAATTCAATATTTTGAACATTAAGTTCATCTGTAATCAAATCTTTAAGTTCTTTTGTCAAATTAACCTTTTTGTGAGATGCAACCATAATTTTTGAAAGTGGTTGACGATTCTTCATGTTGCTGCCATTTCTGGTTGCTCTGCCCAAAAATACAATTTTTAATACAGTTTGCATACCATCATTTAGTTTTTCATCAATTAATGACTCATCACTAACTGGGTAATCTGTTAAATGAACAGAAATTGGCGCTTTTTTATCAACACTTCTAACAATATTTTGATAGATTTGTTCAGTCATGTTTGGAATAAATGGTGCACATAGTCTTGTTAAACCTTCCAAACAATAATAAAGTGTTGTGAATGCTGCAGTTTTATCATCTGTTTCACCACTAACCCAGAATCTTTCTCTGCTTCTTCTTACATACCAGTTTGATAAGCTGTCAACAAAGTCATTAATAAGTCTTGCTGGCTCGTTTGTTACATAATTTGAAAGATAACTATTGACATCACGCACAAGTTTATTAAATTCTGAGATAATCCATTTATCCATTAATGTTAATTTAACATCATATATGCTATGTTTTGAGCCGTCAAAATTGTCTATATCGGCATAAAGAACATAGAATGCATAAGTGTTCCAGAATGTTCCCATAAACTTGCGTTTAAAGTCTTCTAGGGTTTCAAAACTGAAGTTTGTTGATTGCCAAGGGTTGTTTGAAATGTAGAAATACCATCTAACAGCATCTGCTCCAGATTTTTCAAATACTTCCCAAGGTGTTACAACATTTCCAAGACTTTTACTCATTTTCTTGCCATGTTCATCATTAACAAGACCAAGTGGCAAGCAGCGTTTGTATGGAGATTTTCCAAACAAAAGTGTGTTAACAGCAAGCATTGAATAGAACCAACCACGAGTTTGATCCATTCCTTCGCTGATAAACTCTGCTGGGAATGTTTCTTCAAATAGTTTTTTATTTTCAAATGGGTAATGAAGTTGAGCAAATGGCATGCTTCCACTATCATACCAGCAGTCAAGGACTTCTGGTGTTCTCCACATTTTTTTGCCACATTTTGGACAATCTATTGATATTTTATCCAAGAATGGTTTATGTAGGTCAATTTCAACATCATCGCCAATTTTGCCAAGTCTTTTAAGCTCTTCAATGCTACCTATTGCATGTTTGTGTTCACAGTTTTCACAAACCCAAATAGGAATTGGAGTTCCCCAATAACGATTTCTTGCAATATCCCAGTCGATAAGGCCACGAAGGAATCCACCCATTCTTCCTTCACCAATGTTTTCTGGATGCCAGTCAACTTTACTGTTGTTTTCAATAAGTTTATCTTGAATAGCTGTTGTTTCAATAAACCAACTGCTTCTTGCAAAATAAAGAAGTGGTGTTCCACATCTCCAACAGAATGGATAACTGTGAGTGTGTGGCATTTCTTTTAAAAGTTTGCCAGTTTCTTTAAGTTCTGCAATAATTGGAGCGTCTGCATCTTTAACAAACATCCCTGCAAACTTACCACATTCACTGGTAAGTTTACCAAATTCATCAACAAGTTGAACAAAAGGAAGTTTATATTTTTTGCCAACTTTGCTATCATCTTCACCAAAAGCTGGAGCAATATGAACAATACCTGTTCCGTCTGTGAGCGTAACGTAGTCATCACACACAACATACCATGCAGAATCTTTATATTTTTTCTCTACAAAATCAAAAAGTGGTTCATATTTGGTAAATTCATATTCTTTACCTTTCTTTGTGTCAACAAGTGTGTATTCTTCTGGCTTAAACAATGTGTGAATAAGCGCATTTGCAAGAATATAATATTCATCACCAAATTTAATCTTTGAATAATCTTCTTTTGCGTTGACGCAAAGTGCAACATTGCTTGGGAGTGTCCAAGGAGTTGTTGTCCAAGCAATAAAATATGTGTTTTTTTCATCTTTCAATTTAAATTTTGCATAAACTGTTCTGTCTTTAACATCTCTATATCCTTGAGCAACTTCATGAGAAGACAAACTTGTGGCGCATCTTGGGCAATAAGGCACAATTCTGTGACCTTTATAAATAAGACCTTTGTCAAAAAGAGTCTTTAAACTCCACCATTCACTTTCAACATAATCGTTTGTGTATGTTATATATGCATCAGAAGTATCAACAGAATATCCCATTCTGTCTGAGAAATCTTCCCACATATCTTTATATTTCCAAACACTTTCCTTACATTTTTGAATAAATGGTTCAACGCCATAAGCTTCAATATCTTTTTTGCCAGTTGAGCCAATCATTTTTTCAACTTCAAGCTCAACAGGAAGGCCGTGAGTGTCCCAACCTGCTTTTCTCATGATATTTTTGCCTTGCATTGTTTGATAACGCAAAAATACATCTTTGATTGTTCTGGTTAAAACGTGGCCAATGTGAGGTCTGCCATTTGCTGTTGGAGGGCCTTCATAGAATGAATACATCCCACCTTTTTTGTTTTTTGCAATCATTTTTTTAACAAGTTCATTTTCTTTCCAAAACTTAACAGTTTCTTCTTCTCTTTGAGAGAAATCAAGTTTCGTATCAACTTTTTTGTACATAATCGTCTCCTTATTATAAATATAAATGCAAAATAAAAAGTGACCCAAGTATAAGAAACCTATGTCACCACATAAATTCACCACTCATACTCATGCACCATCATGCACTGCCAATTTAACGGTAGGCTTTCCGTTTGCCCTTACTATAGTTTCTGGGCAACTGCTCGACAAGTGATAACTATTGAATTTTTATGTTTGTTTACACCACCCACAAACTCTCTATAATAAAAATTTCAAAAGTGTTGTCTTATCTCAAACGCATTTATATTTAACTTCTTATAGTCTATCACAAAACACAAAAAACTGTCAATATTTTTAATAAATAAAAAAACCGAACAAATCGGTTTTTTACATTTTTTTAATATAAAATATTAAAACAAGCAAAGCAAAAACAAATAATGCAAACCATAAAATGGTTAAAATAATTGTTGTTATTTTTTCTTTTTTGCTTTTAACTACTTCAATTTTGCCAGATGTTATAAGTGCAGAATCTTCTGCCATAACCTTTCTGCTAACTGCAAAAAAGTGTATGGTTTCAACCATTTTATGAACAAACATCATAAAAAATCCTGACATATACCCAGATATAGCAAATATAACAAAAGATTGATAAGGCATAAATTGAAAAGCTATAACCATTGCAGTTGCAGCAATGAATAAAGCATATTCCACTACGCTAAATATTCTATTAAAAATTTTCATATTTTCCCTATCTAATTACGTATGAAATGATAATAAGAATTATTGAAACAATCCATACAACCCAAAGCCAAACATTCTTTTTTCTTGCAACATAGAAAAATGAAACAACTGCAACAACAAGATATGCAATAACGTTTGCAATAATCATAAATGCGCCTGCAACTTGTCCAAAAACGTGAATTTTTGACAAAATGAGTGAAACGCCAATAAGTATCACTGCAATAAATGCACATAAATTAACGAGCCATCCTGAGCTTTTTGCTGGTTTTCCTGTCATATTTTTCTCCTTTTGTATTTTTATTTTTTATAAAACTAGTCTATCATAACAAAGCGTTTTCTGCTAGCAAAAAAATGTAATATTTTATATTTTTTTCAATTTTTTTAAAATGTTTTCAAAATAATCAGGAAGTGGACACTCAAATGTCATTCTTTTATTTGTTGTTGGATGAGTTAATTCAAGTTTATATGCATGCAAAAGTTGTCCGTCAAGGTCAAATTTTTGTTTTGCAAAGCCATAAATCTTATCCCCAACAATTGGGTGACCTATATATTTTGAATGAACCCTAATTTGATGAGTTCTGCCAGTTTCTAGCACAAACTCAACAAGAGTATTGTTTTGATATCTTTCTTTAACGAAATAGTTGGTTATAGCGCTTTTCCCTGTATCACTCACACAGAATTTTTTTCTATCCTTTGGGTCTCTTGCAAGCGATTTATTAATTTTGCCACTATCTTCTTTTATAACGCCTTCAGTAAGTGCCAAATAATGTCTAAAAGCACTATGCTCGGCAATTTGTTTTGCCAAATTTTCATGAGCCCTATTATTTTTTGCAACAACCAATAGTCCCGAGGTATCTTTGTCTATTCTATGCACAATTCCTGGACGAATTTTGTCTGTTCCAGCACTAATGCTATCAAAATGATATAAAAGTGCATTAACAAGAGTATGATTTTTACTGCCAGGAGCAGGATGAACGACCATTCCCTGTGGTTTATTGATGATTGCAATATCATCATCTTCATAAATAATGTTTAAATCTATATTTTCTGGTTCTGCAGATAATTCTTCTTGCTTAAAATTAATTGAAATAACATCATTATTTTTAATCAAAAATCCAGATTTTGTAATCACTTTTTGGTTGACACAAACTCCACCATTTTCAATTTGAATTTTAATTTGAGAGCGTGACCAAAGAGGCAAATTTTCTGCAAGATACACATCTAACCTGGTTTTTTCATCAACTTCTGCAACTTCTTCACTAACAAGTTCCATCTTTCTTCCTTTTTGATTTTACTATTGTAATTATAATGCTAACAAATAATAGCACTGCACCAACAGTCACAAAACTATCGGCAATATTAAATATGGCAAAATTAATAGATTTTAAGTATATAAAATCTCTAACTCCACCAAGCCAAATTCTATCTATTAAATTTCCAATTGCCCCACCAAGAATTAAACATATGGAAATTTTTGTAAACCTGCTAAGTCCCCATTTTTTGCTTGCAATTAAGTAAATCATAACAATGCTTGCAACAATGGTTATTACAATGAAAAACCATTTTGCACCCTCACCAAGAGAAAAGGCAGCACCTGTATTAAAACTGCTTTCTATCCACAAAAAATCACCTATAAGAGGAAAAGATTGCCCATAGATAAAATACTTTGACACTTGATCCAATATCACGCATAAAATAGGCAATAAAACATATAATGCTATTATCAAAGAAAATTCACTCCTCTTAATATTATATTAATATAATGATATCACATTTAAAAGAAACTAGCAAAAATTTCAAGAATTTTTAGCGAAATTTTAAATTTTTTTCAAAAACATATTGAAATATTAGTAATTTTATAGTAGAATGTGTGTGTAAGAATAAGACTACTAACGGAGGACTAACTATGGCATATTACAATAATTATAATGATAAAGCAGATTCTGTAGTTTTTTGGGTAACCATTTATGATAAAGATAAGTTAAATTTTGAAAACGGAAAATTTATCCCTACAGAAAATAGCATTGTTTTTAAAAATGAATTTGCAGATCAACCAGCTGTTTTTAAACATGATGAATTGCAGTATGATTCTTTAACTCCAGTAAAAGACGGTTGTTATGCAAAAAGTAATACTCTATTTCTTATTAGAAATCATGCTGGAATCTGGACTTTGTCTGTTTCATCAAACAATAAAAATGTAAAACTTGTTGAAGATATAAAATTCTATCAAAGATTTAATAAAAATTTACCAGATGAAAACAAATATCTTGCAAACGCTTTAAACATTAATGATATTATGGAATCATGTATTAGAAATCCTGAGGATGAAAGTGCTAAAAAGAATATTTGTGCAGAATTTAAAAACACAATTAATGGTGAAGAAAAAAATTTAATAGCATTCATAACACTTGCAAATGTTCATGCAAATGATGAAAAAACAAACATTTTCACTATTGATGACGATAAAGAATTATTTAAAGAAAAATTGCAAGAAGTTAAAAAAGAACATAGAGAATTTTCTAAAATGATGTTTGAAACTATTTTACCATTAAAAGAAAAAAAATCTTCATATCAACTTGGTGAAGACTAAAAAATGGGGACTCCCCCATTTTTTTTATGCTTATAAAAATAATATTATCAATTTTGGAATTCGTAAAATATTATTTTTAAAACTATTGATTTTTTAATTATAAATGTTTTGTCTTTTCATATATTTTCACTTTTATAAATAGATAAAATCAATAAAAAAACCACTGATTACTCAGTGGCTGTTTTGAAAACGGCAATTTCCTATCCTTCCGGCATGTCGCCATGCAAGTACTTTCGGCCTTTAAGAGCTTAACTTCTGTGTTCGGGATGAGAACAGGTGGATCCTCTTAGGTATTATCACCGTTATGGTATAATAACAAGATTTCTCTTGGAATTATCTGTGATTATTATATAACAAAATGTTATATTTGTCAACATAATTCGTGCATTGACAACTGCATATTAAATAGAGTTAAAAGTATAAACCGTTTGAAGCAAACTTGTATCACATTATTGTGTGATCAAGCCCTCGACCTATTAGTATCAGTCAGCTTCATGCATTACTGCACTTCCACACCTGACCTATCAACCTTGTAGTCTACAAGGGGTCTTACTACCTTACGGTATGAGATATCTTATCTTGAGGTTAGTTTCACGCTTATATGCTTTCAGCGTTT
>CAMOCH010000035.1 GCA_946610655.1 uncultured Clostridia bacterium | reverse complement strand
AATAAGAGAAGATTATAGTGAAATTAAAGAAATAGATAATAAGTTAAAAAAAGATTTACCAAAAGAATTTACAACAGCACAGCTTAAAGAATTAACCAATGAAGAACTAGAAGATATTAACAAAATGTTAGATTGGGAAGAAGAAATGCGTGAAATAGACGAGCAAATAAATGATTTACAAAAAAGAAAAAACACATATATGCAATTTATAAATAACCAATATAACATTATTAGTTTAAGAAGATTTAATAAAGATCAAAAGGAAATTTCCGAACAGTTAATTGGTGTTGTAACAAAAGACAACATTAAAGACCTAAAGAAAATTAAGAAATTAAACAAAGAAATTAAACAAAACAAAGCAAGAATAACACTGTTAGTAACAGAACAGGAGTAGAAAATGGAAATAATTTATTGTTTATCAATGCTAGCATTTTTTGCAGTAAACTTAATCTTTTAAAAAATACATATCAAAGGTTTACACAACCCCACCAAATACATAGTTTTCTCCTTTAAAAACTTGTGTAAATAGTTTCATAAAATAAAACCTCCTAACAAAAATTAAAAAATAATTAAATAAAAAATTTGCAATAGTTATTGAAAATTTTTTTCTACTAAATTAGCAATGAAATTGCTAGTTGCTAATTTTCAAAAATAGCAATGGAAATGCTTAGCCTTAGTAAGCATTAAAAAAGAATGGTGGGGTTATGTAAACCTTTGATAATTAAAAGTAGGGTTAGAAATGAAATTTTTAAAAAATGAAAAATTTAAGCTATTTGACGATTGTTGTCTTGTCTCTAATTTAGGGCGTGTGTATTCACTTGCAAGTGAACAATTTATAACACCTTTTAAAAATAAAGATGGATATTTGCTTTTTAGAATATGGAAAAATGGCATAAGAAAAGCTTATTACTTACATATAACATTAGTTAATTTATTCGGCGATTGCAACGGCAAACAGTTGCCAGAAAGTGTTAAGAATGGCACACAGTCAATGTTAAATTTAGATTTAAACATAGACCATATAGACCGTAACAAACTTAATTGTGATTTATCTAATTTAGAGATTGTTTCACACAGTGAGAATATGCACAGGTATTATAAGAGCTTAGAATGTTCAAAAGAAGATATAGAGCTATTGGAAGCAGTATTTAGCTAAAAGGAGTGTATGAAGAAGATAGATTATGGCTAAAGATAAGATTAACAGAAAAATGAAAGATAAAGAATTTGCAAGATATAAAAAATTTTGCAAAGAAAACAACTTGCACTTCTGCAGGCTTGCAAGTTTGAAATTATTTTATAAAAGCAAAAAGGGGTTGTATGAGAAAGTGGAAGCTAAAAGCATTTAATGAGATTAATATAAAAATAACAAGCATAGCATTAATAATTGTTATGCTATTTGCGTTATTATTTGCAAATGCTACAAAACTGAAAACAGTAAATGCAGAAAATTATACATATTCAAATTTAGATGCAACAACAGTTGAAGAAGATTTAAAGGCAATGTATAAAACAGTGCCAAATATAACAGATAGTGAATTTAAGTTTATTAATTTTGTTGAATATGGCTTTACATATAACAGCGAATATAGGAACTTAACGCATAAGTTGTATGTTTATATCTACACTCCACTTTCAATTAATCGAAATTCAGTGCAAAACAAAATTGAAATTGGCACTGAATACAACTCAGAAACAATAACTGAAGCTTCCAAAGTGACAGGCTACACAAAGTTTGATTTGCAGTTTCTTTCAAAATACAACAACTTTTATAAGTTTAAAATAATAGACAATTCAAACATCTTAACCAAAATGCAAAACTCTGAATTAAGGCGCTATGATATTGCAGGCATCGAGTTGATGCAAACAGGCGAACAAAACGCAACAGATTATTCAATATCTAACACATTCTTATATTCAGGCTTTACATTAGGTTTAGGAAATGAAAACAAAGAAACTCTTAAATGCACAGTTAAAAAATTAGATACAATTTCATTAGATGTTGAACACACTTTCTATAGAACACAAAGTTCAAGTAGGGGTGCAGGTTATCAAAATCAAATAGATACAGTGTATTTCTCAGTGCCTAAAAAGTATTTAGAAAACTACGGCAAGTTGCAGAGAATAAAAGCAGAATGGTATGAGTTTTTAACAAAAGATATTATTGTAACTGAAAATGAAAGCTTATATAATATGCTTATTCAAAATTGGAGTAATGAATATCTTCCATATAACAATGTTTTAGCATCAGAGATAACAGCAGATTATCCGGGCGTTGGAATGTATATTAATTATGGCTTTAATGGTCCATTCTTATGGGGTGATGAAAACAGAAATACAGAGTTTGCTAAAAATATATATTGGCTACTACCAACAAAAGATTGGTGCGATATAAAAGACTATGATCCAAATTTAGATTACACAACTATTGGTGGAACTGAAGTTAATGCAGTATTAAATTATTTATATAGCTACAATAAAACATTCAATAATGGAACTTTGGAAATAAAAGATAAATCTATATCTAAAGACTTATTGCAATCAGATATTGAAGATTATAGAAAAATTAATAACGATATAGGTATAATTCAAAGTGGTTTTAATGGAAAATCATACTATGATTTTGATGCAGATGTTGATTTGTTAACTTGGAAAACTTGGAGTGATACAGAACACAGTTTTTGGGAAACACAAAAGAATTGGGGTTTTATAAATGCATTATTTAATTCTGTTCCAAAAGATACCGGAATGAGTGATGTTACACCAATTTATATTGTTACAAAAGAAGATATGTTATTATCTGATGCAGATTTTGCAAATAAACTAGTAGTTAACATAAAAGATGTTCCAAAAATCAGACAAGCATATATTAAAGCTCATTTAATGATAGATAATGGGAACTTTAAGCAAGAAGAAGAACTTATACTATTTAGATTTGCAGTTACAGATTATTATGCGCAAACTCTTGATTGGTATAAATCTGTTAATAATTCTGCAGAGTTAAAATCAATGTGCGCTTACAATGCAAGAGAAAGTATATTTTTAGACTTCGATATAATTCAGCTAACATTCACAAACAGTGAAGAGCAAACAATAATTGCAGTAGTAAATTCGCCAATAGATATAGTAGACGATACTACACCACCAACACAAGTTAATCCTTTGAGTTGGTTAGAAGATTTAATAAGGAGAATTATGAAAATTCTATTATGGATAGGCATAGTGTTTGCAGTAGTAATTGCATTAATATTGCTTCCATACATTATTAGTTTAATAAAACTAATATATACAGCAATTAAGAACTTGATAAAAATGTTTATTAACATTTTCAAAAAAAGAAAAAAGGAGTGAAATGAATAAGAAGAAAAATTACACAAAAATCATTCTAATATGTGCAGTTGTATTCCTATGTTTATCAATAGGGGTTGGATTAATAATCGACCACGCAGTGAAGAGCAAAAAGGCAAATGCTACAAACACGCAAATTGAAACAACTATTGAAGAAGATACAACTGCATCAGAGATAAAACTAGCAATTCAGAATTTGTTAACTAAAATTGAAACAATGGAAGCAAATTTTGAAACACTAGAAAATCTTAATGACACATTAAGAGAAAATAACACAAGTTTAGAAATAACAAATTCTAGCTTGCAAACAAAGCTTAATTATGCAAATGCAAACATCACAGAATTAAAAGAAAGTTTGCAAAATATAAGAGATGCTTATACAGAAATAATAACTTACTATGAAACAGTTGATAGTGATAACAAACAAAACTTAACATCTATTCAAAATGAATATAACACACTATGGGCTAGATATATAGAGTTATCACAAGACAACACAACAGTTGATATTAAAGCAAATACAGAAAATAATTTAAAGTTTGATGCAACTGTTAATTCATTAGTAAATAATACAATCGCAAAAACAACAATAACAAATTGTGAACTTAAATTAAATAACAATATAAAAGTTTATGTTAACAACGAGTTATTAACAAACTATACAATTTTAGACAGAAAAATAACAGCTTCAAACGAAAACTACAAAGTAACATTCTGTTATTACACAGACAAAATAGATACATTTGTATTTGAAGGCTTAGAAGAAAACGAAACATATACAGTTGAATTTAAGCAAATTGAAGAAACAGAAAATAACATTGTTCGTTGGACTTATGAAGATACAACAAACTATTGTTACATAGATAATAACACAATTAACTTAACAATAGTTGCTCAGGATAGACTTTTGGAAGAAGATAGTATTGAAACAGATTACCCAATAACAGATAATCCTAACAGTATTGAATATGTAGAACTAACAAAAGAAAATTATGCAAATATATACCTAAACGGAAATTTCATTGCAAAAACAAATATTGACTATGGCAGAAGTTACGATAGACAAAACGGACAATATTTATATCCACACGATTTGAGTATTAAAACTATTGAAGAATTAGGAGATACAACTTTGTTTGATAGTAATATCACTATAGTTGGAACTCAAAATGATAATGGAAATTATTATTGGTCATATTGGAAGTATGGCTATAAAGGCGGATTATCACTAAACGGAACAGCTTTAACAATCAATGCAGAGTGGATATACGAAACATATAGAATAAATTAAAAAATAATTAAAAGGAGTAAAAAATGAGTAAAAGAAAAACAAACAAAATGCCAACTTGGAAAAAAGTTATAACAGTAGTTGCACTATTAGCAGTAGGTGCATTAATTGCAGTAGGTGGAATACACTTACATAAACATTGGGACGATGTTAAAACATCAGTAGAAAATGTATTTAACAACAAAACAGCAGAAACGCCAACAGAAGCAGTTGAGCAATAAAAGGAGAGTGATTAATGGGAATTGGTAAAAGTATAGTAACAGGCGCATTAGTTGTTGCCTTAGGTGCAGGTGCAACCGTAGGAACAGTTAAAGCAATTGAGCACCAAGACGAAATTAAAATGTCTTATGAAAATGTTTTAAATTCAAACACTAATGCAGAAAAGTTAAAACAAGTTCAAGCAGAACTTGAAGAAGCAAATGAACAAGTTACATTATTAACTACACAAAAAACAGAAGCAGAAACAGCCCTTGCTACAGAGCGTGCAAGAGTAACACAATTAAATGCTACAATAACACAAAACACACAAACAATAACAGAACTAAGAGCATCTAATGAAAGATTAACTGCACAAGCAGAAGAAGATGCAGAAACTATCGAAAACAATAAAACAACAATATCAGGGCTAAGAGCAGACAATGCAACACTTCAAACAAACTTAGATAATGCAAGTGCTGAGCTAACAGAAAAGCAAGCAAACATTGTAACAATGCAAGCAAGATTAGATGCTAACACACAAACAATTGCAGAACTAGAAAGTGCCAATACAGAACTAGAAACACAAGCAGAAGAGAATGCAGAAACTATCGCACAAAACAATGCAACAATTTCAGAATTAAGAGAAGAGAATGCAACACTTCAAACTAACCTAGATAATGCGAATGCAGAACTAACAGAAAAGAAAGCAGATATTGCAACATTAGAAAATACAATCGCAACTAACGCAACTACAATAACAAACTTAGAAAGTGATAATGCAAGATTAACTGCAAAAGCAGAAGAAAATGCACAAACAATCGCAAATAACAATGCAACAATAGGTGAATTGCAAGAAGATATTGCATTAAAAACAAATGAATTAGAAAGTGCTAATGCAACAATAAACAACCAAGTTGCAACAATAAATTCTCAAGCAACTCAAATTGAAAATTTAACAGCATTCAAATATGGCAAATATGTTGATGTTGAAAATGATACATATATTGAAATATTAGACAATGGCAAAGTTAAATTTTATAGTGATGCAGAAAACTTTGAATTGTTAGATTACACAGTTGAAGATAACATTATAACAGTTGAATACGAAGAAGAAACATTGCAATTTGAAATCACTTCAAATATGAGTGTTGAAAGCACAGTTGATAACGAAACAACAAAATTTGTATATGTAACTGAAGAACTAGAAGAAGCACTTAATACACGCAGTGTAATTCAAACAAATTTAAATGCTACACAAGAGCAATTAAGCGAAACACAAAATGCTAATGCAACACTTCAAGCACAAGCACAAGTAGATGCACAAACTATTGCAAATAACGAAGCAACAATAACAGAATTAAGAACAAACAACACAAACTTACAAAGTGATTTAGATAGTGCTAATGCAGAACTAGCAGAGAAGAACGAAACAATCTCTACAATGCAAACAACAATAAATGAAAACACAACAACAATTGCAAACTTGCAAAATACCAATGCAACACTAACAGCACAAGCAGAAGAAGATGCACAAACAATTGCAAACAATGAAACAACAATATCAGGGTTAAGAGTAGACAATACAACACTTCAAACTAACTTAGATAACGCAAATGCAGAGATTACACAAAAGAACGAAACAATCTCTACAATGCAAGCAACAATAAATGAAAACACAACAATAATTGCAAACTTGCAAAATACCAATGCAACATTAACAGCAAAAGCAGAAGAAGATGCACAAACAATTGCTGATAATGAAGTAACAATTGCGCAACTAACTTCAGCAAATGAAAGTATGCAAGAAGATGTAACAGGTTATGAAACGCAAATTGCTAACTATGAAGCAAGAATTTCACAATTAGAAAGTCAACTAGCAAATTATCAAACTATTTCTGCAACTATAAACGATTTTAGTATTTCACTTTATAATACAACGAATAGCCTTACATCAAATGGTTCTTCACATCAATTTACCGTATCTTCTTCTAATAAAGGTTCAGATCTAAAAAAAATAATGCAAGATGGCGTTTATCCTGAACAATTAGGCATATTAAATAAGTATAGATTAGAAAAAAATGGAAAATTTATATCATACGTGGATGACAATATTTATTATAATACAGTTCAAAAAGTATTTTTATACTCTTATTCTAAAGTAAATAACGGAATGCCAAATGATTGGTATAATTATATTCTTCCAGTTTTTCCTAATAATGTAATTTTTCTTGATCAAAATAATTCGATATTAGATATATCAACGTTAAACGACGACTACAGTTATGGAATTATTAGTATTGAATTTACTTTGTGTTCAACTGAAGATCTTGATTTATTAATTGATAATTCTGTTCTTGAGGCAAATAATTTTGATGTATCTAATCTACCATATACTTTTGCAGATGGTTCAAAACATTGGTTTAGAGAAGATTTTGCAAATAATACTATAAAAGATATAAAAATAACACTTAGGGTTTAATAATATATGCAGAAACAAAACAACGATATATCAAAATTCATTGCACGTAGTCTTTACATATGGTTATTCGTTATTCAAATGCTAATTAACATAACATTCATAACACTAGATATATTAATGTTTAAAACAGGCTTTAAACTATGGTTACTAATATTAACAATACCTTTATTGCTACCAAACTTAATAATCATACCAAAGTTTATACGGTTTTTATGGGCGCACGCAATGTGCGTCCACCATATAAACGAAGTTAGAGAACGAGATATAAGAACAAGAGCATCAAGTGGTCCCCCCGGTGCAGGTAAGACAAGCAGTGAAATATATGAAGCAGTAATAAAAGCTGAAGCAGTAAATGAAGAAATGGAATATGAAGTATGGTTAATTCAGTCATTGAAAGATGAAGAATTGCCACTTGATATTCTAGTTCATAAAAAAGAAATTCTACAAAGTTATGAATTTTATATGCAGAATGACACAGTGCCTTGCTTATGGACGAATATACCGGTTAAGGTTAACGGCAAATTCTCAAACAGGTTAACAAAAGACCATTTACTACAAAAAGAAAGAGTGCCATATATGAGTGTATTGTTTAATGACGAAATTGGCAACGACTTTGAAGCAACAAAAAAATCTTCAACAAAATTAAAACCTTTAAGCCAATTTGCAAGATTTATCAGACACTTCTTTGACGGCTTCTGGAGCTTCACTGAACAGGAGTTTTCAAAAGCATTCATTGATGTTAGAAGAACAACAGGAAGTGTTAGATATTATCTTTCGCAAAAGTGGGTGCTTAAACCAACTTTACTTTTGAAACTTGAAAACTTTCTTAAAAATCTTTATTTAAAAAATATTCGCAGAGCAAAGCGCTATGAATATGGAAGTGATAATTATAACTACTATATGAACTTGAGCAAATTAAACAGTGAAATTCATTCACCGTTTATGCGAAAGTTAAGGCGCTTTATAAAGAACATCGGCTATAGAAAATATACATACAAAGAATTAGGTAACGCAGAAACAGGCGTTAATATAACAGATGATGTTGGTAGAATAACATTCTATGCTCCTAGTTGTTTAAACTGTGAATATGACGATAGATGTTATCAAGCGTTATATAAGTGCAAAGATAAAGAAATAAAACCATTCCACTTTAATGGAATGAAATTAACAGAAGAAG
>CAMOCH010000034.1 GCA_946610655.1 uncultured Clostridia bacterium | reverse complement strand
AAAATAAAATTGAGCAAATTGTTAATGACAACCTAGATAGTGAATATGCTGGGCTAGCCACCGGCATGCTTTTTGGCGACAGAAGCAATATTGATGAAGATATTTACAAAGATTTTAACAGCACGGGTATTGCACATATTCTTGCAGTGAGTGGATTGCACGTTGGATTTTTGGTAACGCTTTTAATGCTTTTGCTTAAAATTTTTAAAACAAAAAATTGGATAAAATTTATAATAATTTCAGCAATTTTGTGTTTCTATGCATATTTGTGTGGATTTACAGTTAGTGTTGTTAGAGCAAGCATTATGGCAATATGTTTGCTGCTATCTTTATGCTTTAAAGAAAAATACGATTCACTCAATTCATTATCTATTGCATTTATATTATTAGTTGTTGCAAGGCCATTTTCTATCACAACGCTTGGGTTTAAGCTCAGTTTTGCTGCAGTGCTTGCAATAATTCTTTTGGCAAGGCCAATTTCAGATTTATTTTCTAAGTTTTTGTTTAGAAAAATGGCAAATACCATTGGAACAATGCTGGCTGTTCAAATTGGAATAACCAGCGTTATTATAACAAACTTTTCTCACATAACATTAACAGCAGTTGTTGCCAACTTTATCTCTATTCCAATAGCCAGCCTTGCATATATGATTTTGGTTGTTTCAATTATTATTGCGCTTATTTGTCCACCAATTGCAATAAATGTTTATTTGTTTCAGTTTGTTATGCAGGCTGTTGTTAAATTTAATCACCTTATTGCTCCATACGGACTTATGGAAATTGCTGCGTGGAAAGGAAATGCCATGACAGCAGTGAGTGTTCCTGCAATGTTTGAAACAAGTTATTTTGTTTTTGCTCCCAAAAAAGTTAAAATCTCATTAAGCATATTTATGTGGCTAGCATTTATTGTGATACTTTTGTGCTAACTTTTGTGCAAATAATAGACTTTTTTGTCGTATTTTGTTAAAATAGGCACATAATATAAAGAGAGAACATAATGAAATATATTGAACTTACAAAATCTTTGAGTAAACTTGATAACATATATTTAATTAGTGGAGAAGACCACTATTTGTGTTATGACGCTCTTGAAAAAATAAAAAATGCAATAAATTTATCTATGCCAGATATGAACAGCGTATATTTGGAAACAAACGACTTTGAAGAAGTTGCAAATGCGTGCAACATTTTTCCATTTATTGATGCAAAGCGTTTGGTTGTTGTAACCAATTTTTGCCCAAATGCAAGCAGCAAAACCCAAAAAGAAATGTTTGAAAAATATTTGTCTAGTCCAATGCAAACAACAATTTTGGTGTTTTTTAACACAGAAGATGATTCTTTTTTTAAAAATTATAAGACAAAACTTACTTATGTTGATTGCTCAAAACTAGATTCAAATTCAATTTGCAATTATATATTGAAATATTTTGAAAAAAACAATGTTGTTTGCACGCAAAAACTTGCCGCAATGATTGATTTGTATTGCTTGAGTGATATGCAAAGAATACATGGAGAAATTGAAAAGATTGTTTCATATTTTGGAGAAAGTGGAGAACTCACCGAAGAAATTGTTGATAATTTGGTGACTAAAGATAAAGAATATCAAATTTATTCTTTAACAGAATATATCTCTCGTGGTGATGCGCTAAGGGCAATAGATTTGGTTGACGTTCTTGGCAGAAAAGGATCAATGAATATCTTGGCATCACTATATAGCAGTTTCAGACGACTTTTTTATGTGGCAGTCACCCCAAAATCAGAGATGGAGCTTGCTAAAGAACTTGGAGTTAAAGAGTTTGCTGTTAAAATGATGAAAATGCAAATCAAAAATTTCACTCCAAAAAAACTTAAACAAATTGTTGATTATTTGATGGATATAGATTCAAACATAAAAAAAGGTAAGATAAAAGAAGAAATCACAGCAAAACTTGCTGTGACAGAATTATTAGAAATAAGGAATGCGTAATGGACAATATAAAAACAGTAACATTCAATAAAAGCAGTTTGCAAGATAACAAAACACTTTTTGGCAAAATATTGCCTTATCTTTTGATAATCAGTTTTTTACCAATAGCGCTCAAATCTGCGCTTTCTGTTTCGTCATCACTGCTTGCTGATATATATGGCGAAATGTCATCAAAAGTGCTTATAATAGAAATTATTGTTATTGCAATTATTCAATTTTTTATTTTAAAATTAATGCTATGGTTTTATAAAAAATTAATGGCAATGAGACCATTCTATTTTCTTGTTGGAGATTCACTTTTCACAGAAAAATTTTATTTGAGCTATTTAATTAGAAATGTTGCATTGTTTGGTTTTGTTATGCTTTCGTTCTACTTTCCAGTGGTTAATGGCTACTATGCAATTTTTCAAACAATAGTGTCTTTTGCAGCAATTTCTTTAACATATGTGCTTTTAAGCAAGCACATTGATATAACATTTAGACAACTATTTTATAAAAACATGATGTGGCCTTGGTTTGCTTGGCAGATTTTATCCTTAGTTTTAGCTCTAATATTAGGAGGAATTATATAATGAAAAAATTATTATACATTTTTTTAGCGTTTATGCTTATTATATTGCCTTCAATATCTTTTTCCCAAGCAAATTATTCATATGCTGCCGAAATAACTGAAGAAACATTAAATGAACAAACGGTAACATACATAAAGCAATTTGTTGGCTATGATAGCCCAGCAAAAACCTTGGTAGACAGAAGAGCAGGAACACAAGGGGAGCATGCAGCTGCCTCACAAATAATATCTCTTATTAGTGCAAACGGACTTGTTGCCAAAAACAATGATTCAACAACAAGTGGAATTCAATCATTTGAATTTTATAACCCAAACACAGGAAAAAAAGAAACTTCAAGAAATGTTATATTTACATTAAAAGGTTTAGATTCATCAAAAAAAGTTGTCATTTCTTGCAATTATGATAACTATTATTCTGGATATATTGGACAAAATGATCAAGTTATAACAACTGGTGAAAAATATAGTGAAGGTATTAACGCCAGTGCAGCAAGCGTTGCAGTTTTGTTAAGTCTTTCAAAATTTATTTCAGCAGACACTTTGCCATTTGATATAGATTTTGTATTTTTTGGTGCAATGTATGCAGACAACGCTGGTGCAAACTATTATAACCAAACACTAAATAAAACCGAAAGAGAACAAATTTTGTTTATGTTTGATTTGTCAAGAATTGCAGTGGGAAGTAATTTATATTTTTACACAAGTGAATTTGGTTCAAAACAAGATGCTTATCTTGCAGACAAATTAGGAATAAAACAATTTAAAAATAGTGTTCATGGCACTGGAGAAACAGCAAATAACAATTTAGGATATGTTACTGGTGGATATAGCGACAGCGCAACAGTATTTGCTGGCACAGGGCTTAACTATGTTCATATTTTTGCTGGAGACTATGAAACAGGCGTGTTTAGTGGAATAAGAGAACTTGATGGTCAAGCAAATGTTTTAAACACAGAAAATGACAAATATGATTACATTGTTTCAACACATAAAAAAATGTTGCTTAATAACACAAAAACAATATTTTTAGCACTTGATAATTTGCTTAGCGATGAAAATATCGTTAGCAGTGGTGAAATTAAAAATGGTGCAATCAATTATCAATTAATCAATAACAATTATTCGCACTGGATTACATTCTTTGTTATTATGATTTGTTTAATAATTGCAATAGTTATTCACTACACAATTTCTAAAAAGACGGTTAAATATGCAATAGACAACAAAATAACAGGGGTAATGATTCAAGTTGAAGATGATAAAAAAGAAGATGAATAGACCATCTTCTTTTTTTTACAACAAAAAAGAGGGAAGAACCCTCTTAATATTTATAAAACTATTTTGCTAACTTTGCAATTTTGTTAGAAAGATTTGCTTTTTGTCTGTCAGCTTTGTTTTTATGAATAATTCCTTTTGTTACCATTTCATCAAGAATAGAGAAGGTATCAGGTAATTTTTCACCAGCAGCTTTTGCATCACCAGATGCAATAATAGCATTAATCTTTTTAAGTGCAGTAGCAAGTTCCGATTTTAAACTTTTGTTGCGAGCTTTATCTCTTAATTCGGTTTCTTGTCTTTTCTTTGCAGATTTAATATTTGGCATACCTCAGCTCCTTAATAATTATTTTTGCAAGTGCA
This sequence comes from uncultured Clostridia bacterium, assembly GCA_946610655.1. GTDB lineage: Bacteria > Bacillota > Clostridia > Christensenellales > UBA1242 > RGIG4790. Next base: position 4,665 of record CAMOCH010000034.1, on the reverse strand, counting down.
ATTTTATCATACATTTATATTATTTGCAAGTGTTTCGTCAAAAATTTTTCTATATTTTTTGGCAAGTGCTTTGTTTTTGCTGCTCAGCATAAACTTCCTGGTTGGTTTAATAGATGTATTTTGCTCCAAAATAAGCCTTTTTAATTGCTTTGCAAGGCCATAATTGCCGTCGGTGGTAATTATATTGTTATATTTTTCAAACAGCTTTTTAATGTGTAAATAATGTGTACAACCAAGAACAATAGTTGAATAATTTTGGCTACACAATTCTTTTACTATATTTTCAATCTCATCAAGGGCAAAAATATCTCCATACAAAAAATAATTATCAATAAGTTTTGCCAAATATGGCTCTGGGATAACATCAATTTTGAACTTAGATTTGTTAACCAAATTTTTAAACCTGGATTGCATAATTGTTGACGGGGTGGCAATAACAGCTGCATGATTGCTGGTTATTAAATTTATTGCAGGTTCAATGCCCACAATGGGAAGCATATACTTTTTTCTGAGAAAATCAATAGAATTTGCTGTTGCTGTGTTGCAGGCCAAAACAACAATATTAATATTGTTTGTTATAAGTAAGTCATCAATTATGTTTTCAAGTCTTTTCGTTATTAATTTTTGACTTAAATTGCCATAAGGAGAGTATTTGTCATCAGCATAATAAATAAAATTTAAATTTGGAATAAGTTTAACACATTCTTGTAGCGTTGAAATGCCACCAATTCCACTATCTATAAATAAAACATTCATATTAATTAATATGAAATGATGTTTTTAAGTGTTAAAAAAAGGAACAAATTTTGTTCCTTTTATCTAACTTTAATTTTTGTTCTAACTCTTATGATTAAGAATATAACAATTGCAAGTAGAGCAGCACCAATAACAATAAGAACAATGGTTGCTGCATTTAATGCTTTTGTTATTGAAAAACTAACAGAAGAAGTATTGCCCATTTGGTCGGTGATTCTGATAGAGTAGTCTCCAATATCTTGAATGTTATCAATTTTATATCCATTTCTAACAACATAAGATGTGGTTACGTTATCTTTGGTTATTGTAACGTTAATGTTTCCAACACCTTTAACATACACTTCAGGCACTTCGCTTATTTTTGAGCCATTAACAACGCCTTCAATTTTTGTATCAGGAATTGCAATTTGAATAATGTAGTTGGTTGTTGTGCTGCTTTCAAGAGTGGTAGTGGTTCCACCTGGCAACACTTCAACAAAACCATTATAGTGTGTATTAATTATTTTGGTTCTGTCTATTGAATAAATAATATTGCTTTTTGGGTTGCCATCTTGATCAAGATATTTTTCATCAATATAATCTTTTAAGTTCAACTTGTTAATGTTTTCTTTGTTTGTATAAATTGATTTTAAAATTTCAAAGTTAAATGATTTAATTGATTGTCTGTGTTTGTCATAGATTGTAATAGTGTAGTTACCATCTTGATTATACACAAGAGTTGTTTCGTTAAGAACACTAATTTTATATGAGTTTAAAAGATTTGTAATTTCTTGTTCATGTCCACCATTTTCTTTATCGTAAGAACGAACAACTCTTATTTCTGAAATAGAAGATGCATCAAGATTTTGAAATTGAATGTTAACATTTGCATTAATTTTTTGAGAGTTAACAATTGTGTTGTTTTCATCATCTTTTGCAAGAATAATCATATTGTTTTGTGTGTCGGAAAGTGAAAGTTTAAATTTGAATGACACAACATTTGCATATTTTGAACCGTCAGTGTTTGTTTTATCAAAAATCTTGTAAGTGTTGTTTGCAATGGTAACTTCTTTAAGCATACTGTAAGCTGTGTAGTCATAAATATAAACTTCATATTCACCAGCCTGGTCAAACTTTATTTCAGTTTCTTCAATTCTGTTGTCTGTTAAGGTGCTATAAAAAATTGATGAGTTGTTGTTTGTATATATGCTGTAAAATTCACCATTAAAGTAGAAATCAATAAACACTTTGTTATAGTTATTTGCATTTTCAAAAACAGGATATGTTGTGGCTGTTGTGTCTTTTAAGTTTTTAAGTTTTAAAAAGTTTTTGTAGTATCCAGCAATAATTGGAGCAGGGATATCACTGTTTATTTCATCCATCCAGTTAAAAGAAGGACTGGTTGCAAAGTGGTCTGGGGTTTGAATTAAATAAAATGTGAATGTTGATGCTTGTGCACCCAAAATTCCAGGGTTATAAGTTATTGTTATCATGGTTCTTTTAAGTTCTGTGCCATCATATTCACATTGCATATAAGCAGCATCTGTAGGGAGTGCAACATTTTTAATTACATCGCTTGCTGCATTAACTTTTTGCCAAGTAATTCCGGCAGTGCCAGTTTGTGGAGCCCAAAGAGTGATAGCGGTGTTAACATAAAGATTATAAACTGTTTGAGAACCATTTTTAGTAACTTCAAAATCTTTACCAGAAAAAACATAGCCATCTTGAGTGATGGTAACAGCACCAAGTGCAGAATTATTTATTGCATCAGCAGAAGCATCTGCAGCATAAGAAAAGTTGTTTTCTTTTGGAATCAAACAACAAGCTGTTGCACACACTAATAATACAAAAATAAATTTTATAAACTTCTTCATTTTAATAACCTTAGTATATACTAAATTTATTATTATATTAACATAAGTAAACAATTACTGCAAATGAAATTGATTAAATAATTTAAAAATGTGCAATCAAATAATATAATTTTAAATTTTTACAAACAGCATAAAAAAGTTCCCAACTTTGTGGGAACTTTTTTTAGTCATCATATGAAAGAACAATTCTATTTCTTTTTTCAATATCATAAAAAATTTCTTGTTCGTTTAAGCGTTTACCAACTTTGTATTCAAAAGGAACAGATCCAATTTGATAAACGTCAGTACATTTAAAGTATGGTGTGATTTTTGATCTAACAGGGTATTGTTGGAACACATTAACAATAACTTCTCCAAGAGGAATTTTGTTAAGGTCACTTGCTTGAATAAGCGGAACTTCTTGAAGGCTGGTATTTGTTCCAGAAGACTTAGATTTATCTTTGCCTTCTCCTTTATTTGTACTTTTTGAAGTTACTTCAATTGTTTGTTTACCAAGTTCTTTAGAAAATTCTTCACGAGTATTAAGGTCGGGTGTTCCATAGAACATTGTAAGTTTGCATTGTCCACGAACAATTTTTGCAACCTGCTCACCATAAACGTGGTCAAGCTGATTGTAACTTTGAATAGCCATGTTGTAGTATATCCATCTTGAACGAGCAACTGTTATGGCATGCTCAAGGTTTTCAACTTTAGGAAGGTTTGCAAACTCATCCATAAGATAGTAGAGTGGACGTTTTAAGTGCGCCATTTTATCTTTTGTAATTCGTTCATTTTGACGAGCTTTGTTAACAAACTCTTTATAGCTTTGTGCTATGCACACACTGGCAAGTTTGTATCTTGTTGCTTTTTCGTCTGGAACTTTGATGAAAAATGCAGTTGGTGCTTCATCTATTTCACTAAAGTTAATTTCATTTCTCGCAGTAAGGTAACAAATACCACCATCGGCAAACATTGCAAGGTTTGTTGCAAGTTGGCTCATAAATCCATCACGAGTAACTTGTGCTTTTGTTTGAATAATGTTTGCAGCAAGTTGTCTTGTTCTGCTAAGTGGATTTCTTCCTGCAAAGTATTGTTTTGCAACTTCAAAGTCATCATCCTTATTCATTGCAATTTTATATGCATTGTAAAAATTGTATTTTTCTTTGGTCATTCCAAGTTCAGGGTTTTCGCTATCCTCAAGCATTGCTATTAAAACTGCTAAAAAGTAGTCACGCGCACCATCAGTCCAAGATTTATCTTTTGCGTCTCCAGAACTTGTAACAATTGCAGACGCAATATCATTAAGGTTATCAAAACATTCATCTTTAATTTTTTGTCTTTGAACTTCAACTTCTTGAAGAGCTTCACGAAGAGTAGGGAATGCAATATTATTAAATTCATACCATTCTTCGGAAGAAAGTTCACTTTCATTAACTTTAAGCATGTCTGGATAGTTTTTAAGGGAATCGTTGCTATGACGCAAAATGTTTTCTTGCAAATGAAGTTGGCGTTGATATTCTGTGTAAACAAATTCAAGAGGATTCCATTGCGAACTGCTATATGGATCAGCTAGGTCTAATTGAACAACTTTGTATCCATTTCTTTGTAATTTTAAACTGTGGTGAGAATAAAGTTCACCTTTTGGGTCGGTAATAAACATGCTTGGTTTGTTTTTAAGTTCTGACAAAATTTGAATGGTTGGTTCCATCCAACAAACAGTTTTACCAGTACCAGTAGCACCAACTATGAGCGCGTGACATTTGTCTGCAAAGTGAATTTTTATTTTACCATTTTTGTAGAATGCTCTAAATGGAACGCCATCAATTTCAACATTTTTAAGTTCGTTAAAGTAGTAGTGCTTAAAATTTTTGTCAAGTTCTGCTTCTGTTAAGAACTTTTGGTTGTCCATTTTGTCTTTACCCTTAAGACCAGGTTTTTTTGGTTTAACACCAAGCATAATAAATAGGCCAAGAGAAAGTGCAACGGCTGCAGCAAGGGCAATAGTTTGACCATCAAAAAGGTGCTTTACTGCGCCAGAAACAGTTGCTCCATCTCCAGCGTTGTAAGACATAAAAAA
>CAMOCH010000033.1 GCA_946610655.1 uncultured Clostridia bacterium | reverse complement strand
AAAGTCGAACACAACAATTTCTTTATCTTTTAAAAATGGTGCAACTTGCCTTATTTCCAAATTAGAAAAAATATCAATTTGGTCGGTGTAAACCATTTTTTGTGGTTTTATAAATTCATAGTATGCTTTTTCTTGTTTTAACTCAATTTCTTCTTCCCATTTTTCAGGAAGCGAACATTTGCTAATTGACTTTGGCCTGAATGTTACACCATAATCGTTAACTTCAATTTTACCTTCCATGATGACAGCATCGTTTTCTTTAATTTCTTCAAGTTTAGACACCTCATCTTTCTTTGGATATATTACCCCATCAATCAAGCCAGTAAAATCTTCTAGTGTGAATTTATAATAAACTTTTTGCCCTGCAGCAATTCTTTCTTCAAGAGGAACATCTGGATTATTATAATACTCAATTTTTTCTTCTGCATTTTCACCTTCGGCAATTTTAGGTTTTGTGAATCTTCTTTCATAATGAGTGATAAATCCACACAAAATAATTGAATCGGTGGCAGATTTATTATCTCTTATGTATTTTGCATCACCGGCAATTTCTTCCCCAATAACAATTTGTTTATTTGAGCAAACAATAGTTTTTGGTTTTTTTATTTCAATTTCTTTTTCTTCAACGCTGTCAAAATCTATCATGTTAGGAAGATAGTTTGCCACAATTTTGAATTCTGCTTCATACTTTGCTTTAAGTGCTTCAATAATTTTTATTAATATTTTTTGAGAAACAACATATTGCTCTTGCTCTTCTGCAATATCAAGTGTCACCACAAAAATTTTATCATAAACAACATCATGCGCTTTAAACACAATTGATGCAAAATTTTTATGCAAATAGTTTTCGACAAAATCTTTTACTATTGTTTCTGAAACATAATTTTTTATGAACTTAACCGAAAATGGATAGCCATCAAGATACTCACTTATAGCAAGTCTGCACTTAACTTTATCTTCGGGAGAAAGTATGGTTCCGTCGCTATAAAGTAGTTCAATTTCACACTTTTCAGCAAGGTTAACCGACTTAAACTTAAATTGATATTTATTGTTGGTTACACGATTAAGCATTTCTTCAATTTGTTCGTTTTGCATATGTTTTTCCTTTGTTATTTATTAATTTTTGCGCAAAAATGGTATTTTTTGCTATTTAGCAAAACAATTTGCACTTAAAAAATGCAAATTGTTATTAATTAATTATTAAATTTTACATTATAATATATTAATGAACCACTAAATGGAATATGTCTAGGAATAAAACTAAACCTAGTAGCACAAACAATCCAATAGTATGAATCCAACCTTCAACCTTTCTGTTGATTGGTTTTCTTCTTATCATTTCAATAATAACAAACACTGCTCTTGCACCATCAAGTGCTGGAATTGGCAATATGTTAAATATTGCAAGGTTAAGTGAAAGCATTGGGAACAAATATAAAATGATAAGTGGATTTACTGCTGTGTAATCTGCAATAGTTGAAATAGTTGTGATTGTTCCACCCAAATCTTTAATGTGAGTGGCACCGGTGAATATTCCACCAAGGGCTTTAAATATTACTTTGCAAACATAGCCAGAGAATGGCCAAGCTTTGCCTAAACTTTCAAAAAAGCCATATTTGCCAGCAACTTGATAATAAACAATACCTAATGAATTTTCACCACTTGAATACACAATTGTTTGGTCTTTAATCATGTCTTCGTATGTGTATTCTACATACTCACCATCAACTAGTCTATAATATTTTACTGATGAATTTACAGATTTTGTTTCGCCATCAATAGTAACTTCATAGTTCATCAAATCTTGTCTGAAATCATCAAGTTTAACAGCTAAATATTGACCTGGATTCTCGCTATCAACAACATACAAATTGTTATATATTTTGCTAGAATCTGCAACATAAAAATATCCATTTGTGATAGTTGTTTTATTTATAACAAGTTCTTGTCTTTCGCCATTTCTTTCAATGGTTAAATGCAATGTTTGATTGCCCTTATTGTCTGACAATATATCTGCAATTGGTCTATACGCTTCTACACTTCTGCCTTCTACTGCAACAATAACATCACCTTTTTGAAGTCCTTGAGTTAAAGCTTCATTTCTTGCTGCTGCAATAACAGGCAATGTGTTGCCCGCAACCATTAAATATATGGCACTTGTGATTATTCCAAACATCACATTAAAAAGCACACCCGAAATAAGAACAATAAGTCTTTGCCAAGCTGGTCTTGTGTTGAATGCTCCTGGTCTATCTTTGCCATCTTCATCTTCGCCTTCAAATGCACAATATCCACCAAGAGGTAAAGCTCTTATTGAAAAAATTTCTCCATTCCTTTTGGTTCTTTTATATATTGCAGGACCAAAACCAATAGAAAATTCATTAATTTTAAACTTGAAAATTTTGCCTGCAATATAATGTCCAAATTCATGAACAGTAATTAGTACAAGCAATATAAGCAATGCTAACAAAACATATAAAATTTTCATATTAATTCCTTATAATATATTAACTAAGTTAGGTTAAATATTCTATATAATTAAAAAGATATTGAACATGGCAAACACAACTGCGCTGCACCAAATTTCACCATCTATTCTATCCATTATTCCACCATGACCTGGAAGAAGTTTGCCGTAATCTTTGATATCTGCTCTGCGTTTAACAGCACTTGCAACAAGGTCTCCAAACTGTGTTGCAAAACTTCCCATAACACCAGTAAGAGTGAACATAGTTAAAGATTTTGGAATGTTTAGATATGCAAAAGTGTTTCCGAAATATCCAAAATAATAAAATAGTAGCCAACAAACTATTGAAACAACAAGTCCACCAACTGCGCCTGCAATAAAGCCTGCAACGCTCTTTTTTGGCGAAACTTCTGGACATAATCTTTCGGCTCCTTCCTTTCTTCCAAAGAGCATTCCAAAAAGATATGCAAAAGTGTCGGTTGTCATTGTTATTGCAAACATTGTTATTAAAAGAATATAACCTAAATTATATCCAATGTGGTTTAATATAAACATTGTTGAAATTAAAACAAGTGGATATAAAACAAGCATTATTGTTGATTTTGTTTTATTAAACAAGTTTTTTGGTTCTGGTGCTGGCAAGCCAGTTTTTCTGTTTACAGCATATATAATAAGTTCAATACCAATGCTTACAATGAACACACAGAGAACACAGAATGCTTCAAGTGCTATTGCCACCCACAAATTTTCAATCAAAATAAAGCCCATGGAAACAGCGATTGTGAAAGCTATTATAACCTTTGAAAAAACATCTTCCCCTGCTTTCTTTTTTGCTTGTATCATTTCAAATGCAGAAATTAACATAAGAAGCATCACAAGCGCATCAAAAAAAGCTAGATGCACTGTTCTTAGTGCAATGCATCCAGCAACAACTGCTATAATTAATATTCCGGTAAGTAATCTTTTTAACATATTTTCCTCTTTTTTTGTTGAGACAACTTAAAATTGCTTACCGAAAAATATCATTATATAGCCATATTAAAATTGCTTACAACCAAGATTATTGTTGATTTTTCCACAATTTTAAAATTACTAATGATTGTTTCACCACTTAGTTCTTCTTTATTATTTTTTCTAATAATAATATTTTGGTAACCCTTTTTGTTTAACATCTTTTGTGCAATTTCAAGTTTTAATCCCAAAATTTTTATCATACTTGCATGATATCCTTCTCTTTGGCTGCCATCAAAGAATCTATCTCGGCAACATATTTGTCGAGTTTCTTTTGTATATTATTCTCTTCGCCGGCAACTTGATCTTCGCTAAGACCATTATTCTTAAGTTTTTTAAGCTCTTCAATTGCATCTCTTCTTGCATTTCTGCATGTTACTTTTGCGTCTTCTGCAAGTTTCTTTGTTGATTTAACAAGCTCTCTTCTTCTGTCTTCTGTGAGTTGAGGGAAAGTGAGTCTTATAACTTTTCCGTCATCTGTTGGATTAATACCAATATCACTTGCCATAATTTCTTTGCAAATTGCTCTAACCATGCTTGCGTCCCATGGGCTGATAACGAGCATTCTGCCTTCTTGCACGCTTACATTTGCCATATGCATAATTGATGTTGGTGTGCCATAATAATCAACCAAAATCTTATCAAGAATATGTGGGTTTGCTCTTCCTGCACGAACATTATTAAATTCTGTTTTTAAATGGTTGATGGCTTTATCCAAATTTTCTTCATACTCTAGATAAATTTCTTCTAGAATTTCGTTTTCCATATGATTCTCCTATGTTTGTGTATTTACTTTTATATTTTACTAAAATTTGTGAACAATGGCAACAATTTTTTGCTCTTAAAATCCCATATTTTCACAAATTTTGATATATTTTTATTTTAACTCGACACTCTTCGACAATAAATTATATTTTTTGCAAATTGACATAAAAAAATCCATGCGATTTGCATGGATTATATTTTACTATTTTGTTGCTTTTGCAACTTCTTCAGCAAGGTTATCAACTCTTTTTTCAAGACCTTCACCCATTACATAACGTGTAAATCTTCTAACAGAGATTTTTTCACCAATTTTTGCAATAGCTTCATTGATAACTGCTTGAATGTTTTTGCTGCCATCTTTAACATATGCTTGGTCAAGAAGACAAACTTCTTGATAGAATTTGTTAATTCTGCCTGCAAGCATTTTTTCAACAACGGCTGCTGGTTTTCCTTCGTTTATTGCTTGAGCACGAAGAATTTCTTGTTCTTTTGCAAGTTCATTTGCATCAACCTCTTCACGAGATACATATTTTGGTGCACTTGCTGCAATCTGAAGAGCAATGTCATGACCAAGTTCTTGGAATGCATCACTTTTTGCAACAAAGTCTGTTTCACAGTTTATTTCAAGAAGGACACCAATTTTTCCTCCCATATGAATGTATGAGAAAACTGCACCTTCTGCTGCAACACGGCCAGCTTTTTTGCTTGCTGATGCAACACCTTTTTTACGCAAATATTCAATTGCTTTTTCAATGTCGCCATTTGTTTCTGTAAGCGCATTTTTGCAATCAAGCATACCTGCACCAGTTTTTTCTCTTAATTCAACAACATCTTTTGCTGTAAATGCCATTTTATTCTCCTTAATAAAATTATTCTTGCTCTTCTGCTTTTACTTCTTCAGCAACTGGTTCTTCTGCTTTTTCTTCAGAACCTGCTTTTTGAGCTTCTGCTTCAGCTTCTGCAGCTTTGATTTTTGCTAATCCTTCTTCGCCTTCTCTTGCTTCAATAACAGCATCTGCCATTGCTCCAGCAATAAGTTTAACAGCACGGATAGCATCGTCATTTCCTGGAATTACATAGTCTACTGTGTCTGGGTCACAGTTTGTGTCCACAAGACCAACAATAGGAATACCAAGGCTTCTAGCTTCACGAACAGCGATATATTCTTTATTAGGGTCAACAACAAACATAGCGCCTGGAAGAGTTGTCATATCTTTAATTCCTCCAAGGTTTTCTTCAAGTTTGTCACGTTCTGCTTTAAGTTTCATTACTTCTTTTTTAGGAAGCAAATCGAACTCACCTGTTTGTTCCATTTGGTTTAATTTAGCAAGTCTATCTACTCTTGCTCTGATGGTTTTAAAGTTTGTGAGTGTTCCACCTAGCCAACGATTGCCCATATAGAATTGACCACAACGTTTAGCTTCTTCAATGACTGCATCTTTAGCTTGCTTTTTAGTTCCAACAAACAAAATGCTCTTTCCACTTTCTGCAACGCTTTTAACAAAAGCATATGCTTCGTCGATAAGACCAACTGTTGTTTCCAAATCCAAAATATAAATATCGTTACGAGCAGTAAAGATATATTTTTTCATTTTAGGATTCCATTTTCTTGTTGGATGACCAAAATGCACACCAGCTTCGAGAAGTTGTCTCATTGATACTACTGACATACCTTTTCCCTCCTTGTTTATTTCCTCCCCGGCATCAACCAGCTGGCAACCAAACCTTAAACCAAAGTTTTGGCAACGACCAAACTGTCCACACGGGTGCGTGATGCAACTATATTATCATATAGAATTTTTTTTTGCAACCCCTTTTGATAACATTTTATATATTTTTTTATTTATAAATAAAAATGTTTTTACATAAAAAACACATAAAAAAACCAAACACTTTTTGGTGTTTGACTTTTTACTGTTTTTTTATTTTACTTTTCTATTTTTTGTCGCCTTGAGTTTCTGCTTCGTCGAGTAAACGATTATATTCTGCAAATACGGCATCAATAACTGCGTCGTCAAGTTCAATTTCAAATTTGTCATCACTATCTTTACCACGAGTTACTTTAAAAACAAGAGCTTCGTCTTCTTCCATTCCTTCAAGTAATTCAACTGGTTGCAAAATTGCATAGAAATTGCCTCTGTATGCAATACCTGCAATTTCAACAAAATCAATTTCTTCTCCGTTTGCAGACATAAGAGTGATTACATCATCATTGTCTTCAACCATGTGATCAACAGATTCTGGAACTCCATCAACTTTATTTGCCATAATAAATTCTCCTATATTTTTTTAGATTTGTCTAAATAGTTTTGCAAGATTATTGTTGCTGCAACAGCATCAATTTTTCCTTTTCTATCACTTCTGCTATTTCCTGTTTCAATTAATATTCTTTCAGCAGAAACAGTTGAAAGTCTTTCATCTTGAAAAACTATTGGTAAACTTGTGTGCTGTGAGACCTTGCTTGCAAGTTGTCTTGCCATGTTTGCACTATCACCTTCGGTTCCATCAAGTTTAAGAGGAAGACCAAAAACAATTTTTTGCGCTTCTATTTTTTCAGCAAGTTCAACGATATATCTTGCATCTAAGTATGGTGTTCGTCTTTTATACACTTCAAGTGGTGAAGCAATAATTTCTAGTGGGTCGCAAGTTGCTATCCCTATTCGAACTGTTCCAACGTCTAATGCTAATATCTTCATATTTAACTCACAAATTTTACTGATACAATAGTAACATAAAATTATTTCAAAAGTCTATCAATTTTAAACACTTAAAATAAAAAAGTATCCCAAATGTGGGACACTTTTTTTGTTAGCTATTTTTGGACTTGTTTTTTGATGCTTGAGCCTCTTTGATTTTTTGCTGTATGTTTTGCTTAATATCATTGGCTGTTTCACCAATTTTATCGGTGCCCTCGTCTATTTGGTTTGCAAGTTTTTTATTTTTTGCAACAACGATGCCACCAATTATCATGCCAAGACCTAAGCAAATAATTCCACACTTAAATCCATTATCCATAATAACCTCCTGCAATTATTATTTGAAAATTTTGTCAAATTATGCAGAATTTTATAATATTTTGGTTTCTTGTGTTAAAATTTGCATATTTTTCAAATAAAAAAACAGGCAAATTGCCTGTTTTGTTAAATCAAATTAATTTGCTTTTTTTCTTGCATTTTTTACAGCACTTTTAACAACTGCTTCTGCAAGTGGGCAAACATATTGTTTGTTTTCTGGAAGTTTTCCACCAAGAGCGTTAAGAACAACTGCACTTGTTATGTTCTTTTCACACTCGTCAAGAGTTTTTCCAATCATCATGTTTGCAGCAACACATGTTGCAGCAATAATAGCTGGAGAACCAAATGCTTGGAATTTGCTATCTACAACTTTTTCATTTTCAACTTGGATATATATTTTTATGATTTCACCACATGTTTGGTCAACAATTTTGCCAACACCATTTGCACCTTTGATGACACCAACATTTTCTGGATTATAGAATATCTCTAAAACTTTTTCACTATACATAATTATAATTCCACCTTGTTTTTATAAATTCTTATAGCAGAAATGCTACGCAATTTTTTGACATCTTTTTGAAGTCTGTTTACTACATAATCGATATCTTCTTTGGTGTTGTTTAATCCAAATGAAAAACGAATTGTGCTTCTTGCATTTTCATCTTGACCCATTGCAAGAAGAACATGACTTGGCTCCAAGCTTCCTGAAGCACAAGCTGAACCAGTTGAAACGCTGATATGGTCACGGTCAAGGAGCATCAAAAGAGCTTCGCCTTCAACACCTTCAAAGCTGATGCTTGCATTTCCTGCTAAGCGTTGTGTTGGGTGACCATTAAGGCTGATATTGTGAATTCTTTCACTAACGGTTTTTAAGAAATATCTTCTGAGTGATCTAAGATATTTATTGTTTTCTTCAATGTTTGCGCAAGTTTTTTCAATTGCTGTTCCAAAACCTACAAAAGCTGGAACGTTGATTGTTCCTGCACGAAGACCTCTTTCTTGTGCTCCACCATCAAGGTATTTATCAATTTTAACACCTTTTCTAACATAAAGAGCACCAGTTCCTTTTGGTCCATAAATTTTATGACCAGAAATGCTCATTGCATCAATTTTCATATCTTTAACATTGATATCAACATTGCCAACTGCTTGAACTGCATCTGTGTGGAAGATAACATCATTTGCACGAGCAAGTTCTGCAATAGCACGAATTGGTTCAATTGTTCCAACTTCGTTGTTTGCTGTCATAATGCTGATAAGAATTGTGTCTGGTCCAATTGCTTTAATGATTTCTGCATATTTAACTACGCCAAATTCATCAACAGGAACATATGTTACACGGAATCCTTCTTTTTCAAGAGCTTTACAACTTTCTAGCACTGCTGGGTGTTCAACTGCAGATGTAATAATATGATTACCTTTGCTGCGATTTGCACGAGCCAAACCTTTAATAGCCCAGTTGTCTGATTCTGTTCCACCAGAAGTGAAATAGATTTCATTGGCATTTGCACCAATTGCTTTTGCAACTTTTGCTCTTGCTTCTTCAAGTGCGAAGTCAGCTTCTCTTCCAAGTGAATACAAGCTTGAGCTGTTGCCATACAATTTGCCATATGCATCAATCATATCACGATAAGCTTCGGTTGAAATTGATGTTGTGGCAGCATTGTCTAAATAAACTGCTTTTTTCTTTTCCATTTTGTTCTCCTTTGAAAATCTAACTATTGTTAGTTTAGCACCACAACTTTTCTTTGTCAATAATAATTTATTTATTTTTTGCAGTATTTTTGATATTTTTTATCATTTTCGACAAATTTTTTATGTTTTTTACGCAAAA
>CAMOCH010000032.1 GCA_946610655.1 uncultured Clostridia bacterium | reverse complement strand
TAAACACAATGAAGATACAAAAAGATTTTAGTATTCAAATTTAGAGAATTGTTGCCATGGGCTGAAAGCAATGATTGTAACGCTAAAATTTATGTTCGGTATTGGAGTGGCTTAGGTAAAATCTAAGACATAGGCGTATGTATAAACGCAGAATAAGGTTTGCTTGTTGCAAACGAAAATAGGTGGTACCACGTTAATTGACGTCCTATTAATTAGGGCGTTTTTATTTTTAAGGAGTAATTATGAAAGACAAAATCAACCAATTATCACAAGAATTTGAAGCAGATAGCTCAAAAATTAATGACTTAAATGAACTTGAAACATTAAGACTTAATTACATGGGCAAAAAGGGAAAAGTTACCGAACTTATGACTCATTTTAGAGAAGTTCCTGCAGAACTTAAAAAAGAAATGGGTATGCTTATCAATAACTTAAAAAATAGCATAGAGGAGAAAATTGTAGCTCTTAAAGAAAAGTTAAATCAAAAAGCTGTTGAACTTGAAATTTCAAAAGCAAAAGCATTTGATATAACACTTCCTGTTGACACAAAAGTTGGTTCTCTTCATCCAAGAACTATTTTGCAAAAACAAGTTGTTGATATTTTTGCTAGCATGGGATTTATTATTGAAGATGGTAATGAAATTGAAACAGAGTATAACAACTTTATTGCAGTAAACGTTCCAGATACACATCCTGCAAGAGATATGCAAGATACATTCTGGCTTGATAATGGAGAAGTTTTAAAAACTCAAACATCTGCTGCTCAAAACAGAATACTTAGAACCTATGGTCCAAAATGTAAAGTGCTTTTTCCAGGAAGATGTTTTAGAAACGAAGCAATAGATGCAAGTCATGAAAATACATTCTTTCAAATTGAAGGCGTTGTGGTTGATGAAAATGTTTCAGTTGCAAACCTTATATATTTCATGAAGAGAATGCTCAATGGTGTGTTCAAAAAAGATATTAACGTTAGACTTCGTCCAGGATATTTCCCATTTACAGAACCATCATTTGAACTTGATGCAAGTTGCCCATTCTGTGGAGGAAAAGGTTGTTCAACTTGTGGAAACTCTGGTTGGATTGAACTTTGTCCATGTGGAATGATTCATCCAAACGTTTTAAAAATGGCTGGCGTTGATTCTGAAAAATATAATGGATTTGCGTTTGGTCTTGGATTTGACAGACTTGTTATGATTAAAAGTGGCCTAGATGATATTAGACACTTGAATGCCGGTGAAATAAAATTGTTAAAACAATTTAAAACAAAGATTAATTAGGAGAATATCATGAAAATAAGTTTAAATTGGATTAAAGATTATGTTGATTTGGAAGGAATCTCTGAAGAAGAAATTATAAAGAGATTCAATCTTTCAACTGCAGAAATTGAAAATGTTGAATATATGGGTTCAAAAACCCATGGTGTTGTGTTTGGTAAAATTTTGGAAGTAAGTGAGCATCCAACAAACAAACATTGGCACATTTTAAAAGTTGATATCAAATCTAAAGTTTTGCAAATTGTTTGTGGTGCACCAAATGTGAGAGTTGGCATGGTGACTTGTGTTGCAACAGATGGTGGCAGTGTTAATGGTTTTAAAATTTCTGTTGCAAAAAGAGGAGATATTGATAGCGAAGGCATGTGCTGCAGTGCTGCAGAACTTGGTATTGGCTCTGATGACGAAGGCATTATGGACCTTGCTGGTGATTATCCAATTGGAGAAGATATCAAAAAAGTTTGGCCAGTTGATGATGTTGTTTTGGAAATTGATAATAAAACTTTAACAAACAGACCAGACCTTTGGGGTCACTATGGAATGGCTAGAGAATTTGCTGTTATATTTGATAGAAAACTTAAAGATATTAATGTTGCAAATCTTGAAGAATACAAAAACTTAAAATCTGTTTCTATTAAAAATCAAAGCAAAAACTGCTATAGATATTCTGCAATAACAATGAGTGATATAACAAAAAAATATTCTCCAGATTATATGAAAATAAGACTTACTTATTGTGGAATGAGAGATATTAATTTGCTTGCCGACTTAACAAACTATGTTATGATGGATGTTGGTCTTCCTATGCATGCATTTGATAATGATATTGTTAAAGGCATTAATGTTATTGATAGCAAAAAAGGAACAAAAATGCTCACTCTTGAAGGAGAAGAGCATGAGCTTCCAGAAGGTGCAGTTACAATTTGTGATGAAAATAGTGAACCTGTTGCAATTGCTGGAATTAAGGGTGGATTAAAATCTGGAATTAGCGAAAGCACAACAAAAGTTTTGTTTGAAGCGGCAGTGTTTAATAGCACAAGCATAAGAAAAACAAGCCGTGGAATTGGTCTTGTTACAGATGCATCAATTAGATATGAAAAATCTTTGGACCCAGAAAAAACAAAACTAGCACTTGAAAGAATGGTTTATTTGGTTAAACAAATAGATAGTGGTGCAAAAGTTACATCATCATTTAGCGATGAATATTCTTATCATTATCCAAAACTTTCTATTGATTTTGAACCATCATTTATATCTAAAATTATTGGTGCAAATATTGAAGAAAAACAAATTCAAAAAATTCTTACAGGGCTTGGATTTGAACTTACTAAAAATAAAAATGTTATAACAGCAAGTGTTCCATCATATAGAGCAACAAAAGATGTTAGTATAAAAGAAGATTTGGTTGAAGAAGTTGCTAGAATTTACGGATATGATAACATTGTTCCTGCGCCTCTTATGTTTGAGGCTGTTCCTGTTAATATGAAAAGAGAAGTTGCTCTTGAATATGAAGTTAAAAAATATCTTGCAGAAAAATATGATGCAACTGAAGTGCATAGTTATATTTGGAACTACAAAGATTTTTGTGAGAAGAATGGTATTGAGCATAAATCTTATGTTTCACTTATGGATAACTCAAATGCAGGTCAAGATGGCATAAGAAGTTTGCTTGCTCCAACACTTTTGAAATTTTTTGAAGAAAATAGAAACCAACTTGCAGATATTAGAATATTTGAAATTGGAAGGGTTGTTGTTGGAAAAGATGAAAATAATCTTGCTATTGAGAAAAAACATTTGTCTGTGCTTTTTGCAAGTCAAACACAATCAGAAGAAGAACTTTTCTTTGAAATGAAAAAAGTTATTGAAGACGTTGGTAAAACTGTTGTTGGAATGGAACTAAATCTTCAAAAAGGTGAGGCTAATAATTATTATCACCCAGTTAATAGTGCAAGAATTGTTAACCGTAATGGAGACTTTGGTGAAATGGGAATTTTGCATCCAACGGTTAAGAAAAACTTGGATAAGAGATTTAATGTTTGCATGCTTGAACTTGATTTTGGCAAACTTTGTGAAATCCCAGTTTACTACAAAAAACCAAGAGCCATTTCAAAATATCAACAAGTTGATATGGACTTTAACTTCCTTGTTGACAAAAATATGCCTTATGGCGAATTTGAGAGCAAGATGAATAAATATAGAAACAAAATTTCAAATGGTTTTGAATTTGTTGATATTTATGAAGATAATAGTCTTGGAGATAGAAAGAGTATAACAGTTAGGTATAACTTAGGTTCATATGACCATACACTTTCTGGTGAAGAAATTGATAAATTTAGGGCAGAACTTATTGCTCATGCAAGTAAGAATAATATTATTTTGCGTTAGAAAATTTGTTTTTTAACACCAGTGATAAAACGCCTAATATTATAAATATTGCACCCATAACGCAATACCAAAATGTGAATGGAATGAATAAACTCATGATAGTAAGCAAAACACCATATGCAAAGAAGTGTTTTGCTTTTTTTCTGTCAATTAAAGAAAAAATCATGTTTTTTATATTAAATTTGTGTGTTTTTGCAGTTTTTGATTTTTCTATAGGGTATAGATTTTGGCTCTTCATAATCAAAAATACATCATCGAATGAAAGTGTCTCACAATTGATTGTGCTTAATAATTCGCTTGCTTTTTGTGAAATTTTATGAGTTAAAATTTTTATATATTTATGGCTATTGTTATCGCAAAATTCCTTGATTTTTATAGCATATGATAGTGTTAATTCTTCATCTTGATAGTTTATATAATAAATTGTATTTTCGCAAATAAAAAAGTTATCAATTTGTTGATTTGGTTTTAGTAATTTTAAAAAAAATATGTTACAATCTTTTGAATTGTACGATAAGTATTTTATGCAATTTTCTGCAAAAATAAGCTCACTTTGTTTCAAATTGTGCTTATTTATGCGTTTTTGTGAGATGTTCCATGTTATTTTTGCAATAATTAAAGCAATAATTATTGAAATTAATATTGCTATGGCTTTGTTTTTTAGAAGCCTTAATAGCCAAACATAACTAACCAGTGCAAGTGATAATGATAGAACAGCCGTGTCTATTATTTGTGCAAGTTTTGATTTTACCATATAATTAATTATTGCCGAATATTTTAGAATAATTCGCAGGCGTTAAATTTATTTGATTTTGATGAGTATTATGTTATATAATAACATAAATGGTGATAAGTTATGAGTAGAATTAAAGAACTTATAGAGAAGAAACAAACTGCAGAGCTCATGGTAGAGGATATGCATATTTTTGTTGATGAAATTTTAAAGTCAAAAAGCGATAAAGATATTGTTTCACTTGTTTCTTGCATGCAAAAATATGGAATGAGTGATGCAGAAATTTATTCTTTGGCTGGGGCTCTTGCTGCTTCTGGGATGAGCTTAAATACATCTAGAGAACTTGGGTACTGCGTTGATAGTCAAAGTGTTGGTAAATTTTCTGACCCAATTAACTTAATTGTTATGAGTGTTCTTTCTGTTTATGATATTAAGTTTGTTAAAGCAGTGGGCAATTCATATGCCGAAAAAGGTAGCACTTTTGATAGACTTAAATCTATTAAAGGGCTAAAAATTCCAGCAGTTTTAGATGATGCTTATGAAATTGCAGATAATGTTGGTGTAATGTTATTTGATGCAAAAAATATTGCACCAGCAGCAGTTAAACTCTATAACATTTGTAAAAAACATAATATGCTTGTTGAATTTATAATTGCTGCAACAGTGGTTGCTAATAAAATTGCAACAGGCTCAAGTTTGGTTATTTATGATATAAAAATTGGAGAAGGCTCTGTTTTGGGGTTGATTGAAAGCGAGCTTCTTGCACAAAGACTTATAAATGTTAGTGGACTTGCAAGAATTAACGCTGTGTCGGTTATTACAGATTTAAGTTGGCCAATATCTGCCACCGTTGGGTATAACTTTGAAATCCAAGAAATAATTGATTATTTGTCTGGTGCCAAAGAATATCCAAACAGCAGTTTAAAAACTCTTGCAAAAGAAATGACTGTTTGTGCACTTATGTCTAGTGGTGTTGCAAAGTCAAGAACAAATGCTGTTGAACTTTATAATGATGCAGTAACTAGTGGAAAAGCCTATCAAAAATTCCGTGAAATACTTGAATATTATGGGGCTAATTTTGATAGTTTTAACAGAACTAATAAATTTGTTGACACTGCAGTAAGCTATGTGGTGGCTAAGCAAGATGGATATGTTTTTGACATAAAGCTTTTAGACTTATATAACTGCGCTCATGAAATTATTGGCAGTGGTAAATCTTATGATAAAAACGCTGGTATTGTTTTGATGTGTGCAGAAGGAACGCCCGTAAAGAAAGGACAAAAACTTGCAGAAGTTTTCTTTTCACTTGATAATAAAAAATACTTTGAAAAGTATAAGGACTTAAATGATTGTTTTGCTGTGTCTGAAAAGAAGCCTGTTGTTAACAATTTGTTTTATAAAGTGATGGTGTGATATGTGGTTTAAAAAGAAAATTGATAATAGTGAAATAACAAGTGTGCAGTCGGTTGTTGAATATACACTTTTAGATCCAAGAGCCACACAGAAAGATATTGAAAACTGTATTAATGTTGCAATCAAAAACAAATATTGGGGAGTTTGTGTTAATCCAACAAATGTTAGTTTAGCAAAATACTACATTAATCATAAGGCAGTTGAAAATCTTAAAGTTGTTGCTGTTGTTGGATTTCCACTTGGAGCAAACACTCTTGGCTCAAAATTGTATGAAGCGAAAAATGCAATTAGTGATGGCGCTGATGAGATTGATGTTGTTATAAACATTGGCAAAGCAAAAGAGGGTGACTTTGGATATATTAAAAATGAGTTATCTAGAATTGTTAGAAGTTGCCATAACAAAATTATAAAAGCAATAATTGAAACATGTTATTTTGATAGAGATGAAATAATTGAACTATGCAAAACTTGCATGCGAGCAAAAGTGGACTATATTAAAACTAGCACAGGATTTGGTACAGGTGGAGCAACACCAGAAGTTGTTGCACTTATTGCAGACACGGTTGCTGGTAAATGTGGCATCAAAGCTGCTGGTGGCATTAGAACAGCAAAGCAAGCTGAAGACTTGATAAGAGCTGGGGCAACCAGAATAGGAACTAGTACGGAGATATAAAATGGAATACATTTCAAATTCACAAGAAGATACAATAAAAATAGCTAAAAATTTTGCAAAAACACTTTCTAAAGGTGATGTGGTTGTGCTAAAAGGAGACCTTGGTGCTGGCAAAACCGTTTTTACAAAAGGAATTGCATCATATTTTAATGGGGACAAAAACCATACAATAAGCCCAACATTCACAATATTAAATGAGTATAACACCAACCCAAAAATCTATCATTTTGATTTTTATAGGATTAAAAATGAAGATGAACTTATTGCTATTGGCATTGAAGAATACTTGTTTGGCGATGGAATATGTGTTATTGAGTGGCCAGAAAGAGCGCCAGAAACATTATCTATGGTTAAAACCAAAAATGTTGAAATAATAAAAAATGGTGAATCTAGAAAAATTATTTTTTAAGGAGATATTATGAATTACTTAACAATAGATTGCTCAAATGGATTATATGTTTATCTTAATGTGGGTGGCAGAGAATTTTGCAAATTTGACACAACAAAAAAACAATCTGCAGAACTTTTAACAGATATAGATAAACTTCTTAGTGATGCTAAAATCAGCATTCGTGATATTGATGTTATTGGTGTTAATGTTGGTCCCGGAAGTTTCACAGGAATTAGGGTTGCAATATCGTCTGCAAAAGGCCTCGCGATTGGCACTAAAGCAAAAGTTGTAACATTTACAAGCTTTCAAACCATTGAAAACTTGCCAAACAATAACTATACAATTTTGGTTGATGGCTTTGGTGATAATATATACTATAAAGTTAAAAAATTTGGTAAAGAGTTTTTGGGATGTTCGAATATTGATAATATTAAAGAACTAACAGATGGAACAGAAATCTACACGAATTCATTGTCTGTTGCTGAAAAATATAAAAATATAAATGTTACTTTAGCAAAATATAATGTGAAAGTGGTGATGGAAGAAAAAATAAACAAACAAGACTATATTTTGACAAATCAAATATGTCCATTATATTTAAGAGCAAGTCAGGCAGAAATTGAAAGGTTAAAAAATGGAAAATAAATTTGAGCTCTGTAAAGACTTTGATCAAGTTATAAGTTTGCATAAAAATATTTTTCATGAAGATAATCAAACATTTTTTGATAACCTTAAAACAAAAGATTATTATAAAACATTTGTTATCTCACAAAATCAAAGGATTATTGCATATTGTATTATGAGCATTATTGCTGGCGAAGCAGAACTCATTAATATTGCAACAGATGTTGATTTTAGAAATTGCGGATATGCAAAAAAGCTGCTTGAATATTCAATTAAACATGTAAATGCAAATAAAATATTTTTGGAAGTTTCAACAGATAATATTAATGCAATTAAATTGTATAAAAGTGTTGGATTTAAACAAATATACATTAGAAAAAATTATTATGGAGATAAAGATGCTATAATAATGCAATACGAATGATTTTGATGAGAGATTGTTTTGAAATTTGAAGTTTTTGGGGAAGGTAATATTAACGCAATATTTTTGCATGGATGGGGTGCAAGTAAAACGAGTTTTTTATGGATTAAAGATTATTTAAATTGCATGTGTCACTTTGCAAGCCTTGATGGATTTGATGATGAGCCGCCACCTGATGATATAACAATAGAAGGTTATGCAAAAAGACTTCAAAAATATATAAATGATAATAAACTGAATAATGTTGTGCTTGTTGGTCATTCATTCGGTGGAAGAATTGCAATTGAATATGCTGCGCATAATAGTTTACTTGGGCTTATATTGGTTGATAGTGCTGGGGTTAAACCTAAATTTAATATTTTAAAAAAATTAAAAATTTTAAAATATAAATTGGCAAAATTATTATGTAAGATAGGGCTGTTTAATAAAAAATATTTAGATAGGTTTGGCAGTGCCGATTTTAAAGAGGCAAGTGACCAGATGAAAAGGGTTATGGTTTATGCAGTTAACCACAATCAAAAAAATGAATTAAATAAAATTAAATGCAAAACATTAGTGGTATGGGGCAAGAATGATAAAGACACACCATTATATATGGCAAAAATTATAAATAAAAAGATAAAAAATAGTGAACTTGCTATTATAGATGGTGGACATTTTAGCTTTCTTGATGACAAATATAAATTCTATACAGTGTTAGATTATTTTATTAAAAACTTATAAGGAGAAATTTATGAACATAAATATGGGGGTTCCTACATTAACAGATTTTTGGCTTATTATTGTAATTTCTGTTATAACTGCGTTTATTGTAACAATGATGGCAATAGAATATTTACATATTTTACAACTATCTGGATATAAACTTGCAGGGCTTTTTGATTGGATGCAGCAGAGTAAATTTGCAAGTTATGGACGACTTATAATGATATCAGTACTTTCTGGAATGGCTGTTTTGATTACTAATGTTCTTTTAACGGATATGCTTGTTGGCAGGGCGTTGAAATACATAAGCATTTTATTTTTATTCATATTCTCAGCAATATACATTATTAATATTTTTAATGTGCCTCAAAAGAAACCTATAAAATATACAAAAAGAATGAACAGAATTATTGGATGTTTTGCTGTTTTGGCATTTTTGATATGTGTTGGGCTAATGTATATTTCTGTAAACTTTATTCCTTATTTTACACCAGGTGGTGCAATATTTATGCCGTTATTGGTGCCTCTTATTGTTGCACTTAGTCACCTAGTTACAAGTCCTGTTGAAAAGATTATTTCAAACACTTTTGTTAGAAAAGCAAAGGCTAAACTTTATAACAAAGATTTAATTGTTGTTGGAATAACAGGAAGCTATGGAAAAACTTCTGTAAAAACAATTATTGCAAACATTTTAGCAGAAAAATATAAAGTTTGTGCATCTCCATTTAGTTATAATACGCCACTTGGACTTTCTAAAACAATACTTGAAAATTTGGCAGATGATGACCAAGTGTTCATTGCAGAAATGGGAGCAAGAAATGTTGGTGATATTGCAGAGTTATGCAATATGGTTAAGCCACAAATTGGAGTGATTACTGGTATTGGAAATCAACATTTGGCAACATTTAAAACAATTGACAATTTGGTTAAAACCAAAAGTGAAATTGTTAGATATATTGAACAAAACAATGGCAAAATGATATTTAATGTTGATAGTGAATAT
>CAMOCH010000031.1 GCA_946610655.1 uncultured Clostridia bacterium | reverse complement strand
TCCTCTTAAATTTCTTCATAATGCTGCATTCCTCTTATTAATATTATTATATTTTATAAATATAATATACAATAAGTAAACGACAATCAGCAAATAAAATTAACCGATTTTGTAAAAAAACATGAAAAATTTTTTGTAAACAACAAAAAAACACCCCTGGGGGTATTTTTATTTTTGAACAACTTTAACTTTAAGTTTGGCGTTAACACCTTTATACAATTTAATTGTTGCAACATAATTTCCAATGGCTTTTATGGTTGCAATCTCAATTTTTTTCTTGTCTATATCAATATTTTGTTTTGCAAGTTCATCAGAAATTTCTTTTGCAGAAACGCTTCCAAATGCTTTTCCGTTTGCGCCAACTTCAATTGCAATAGTAAGTTCAACATTTGCTAGTTGCTTTGCAAGAAGTTTCGCCTCGGCTGTTTCAGCAGCAATACGCTCTTCTTCTGCCTTCTTTTTTGCGTTGTTCACGCTGATATTTCCGGCATTTGCAGGAACTGCCAATCCGTTTTTAAACAAAAAGTTGTTTGCGTAGCCATCGCTAACATTAATAACATCGCCCTTTTTACCTTGAGCTTTTACATCGGCTGTTAAAATAACTTTCATAATTATCTCCTTACGCATTAATTTTAACAAGTTTTGTGCCCGATTGTCAAACAAAGTTGTTAGCAATAGAATATTTTATTCGGTTTTGGTGCATAATAATTGTATGTTCGATTTAAAATGCAAGCGTGAAGGCTGCACCTATAATAAAAATTGTAGATGTTCGGCAAAACACATAACTATTGAAAAAGTTGCAAACTGCCAAAGTTACACACCAAGTGAAGACTATAAAAAAACAGAAAAAAGCACTATTACCCAAAAAGCACTGCGTACTAATACAATTGTTGACTGTAAAGTTGCAGGTTGCTTGTTTAATCACGGCGGAAGCTGCATTGCAAACGGAATAACCGTTGCCACAAAAACAAACACTAATGAGCCAGAATGTTTAACAATTAAGCAAAAATAAAAAAGATGTGATTTGGTCACATCTTTTTTTCTTCACGCTTAATTGATTTTTGTTTTGATTTTATACTATTTAAGTTCAGCAACTGCACCAGCAGCTTTGAATTTTTCTAACATTTCGTTAGCAGCGTCTTTAGCAACGTTTTCTTTAATTGTGCTTGGAGCGTTGTCTGCAAGAGCTTTAGATTCTGCAAGACCAAGACCAGTGATTTCTCTGATAACTTTGATAACGTTGATTTTGTTAGCTCCAACTTCTTTAAGAATAACGTTGAATTCTGTTTTTTCTTCTGCAGCAGCAGCGCCAGCAGCGGCACCAGCAGCAGGAGCAGCAACTGCCATTGCAGCAGCGCTTACGCCAAATTCTTCTTCAATTGCTTTAACAAGTTCATTAAGTTCAAGAACTGTAGCATTTTTGATTTCTTCAATAATTTTATTTTTATCCATTATATTTTCTCCTTATTTTTTATAAAAATTGATTGTTCTATGCTCTCTTTTTTGCAACTTCGCTAACAGCAACAGCAAATGAACGCATAGGGTTTGTTAGTAATCCAAGTAATTGTGCAACCAAAACTTCTTTTGATGGAACTTTGCTTAAAGCAATAACTTCGTCACGAGTTTGATATTTGCCTTCGCAATATCCAGCTTTAACTTTAAGAACTTTATATTTTTCTTCTCCATCAACTGCAATCTTGGCAGGAACAACAGCATCACTTGAACAGAAAGCAACAGCAGTTGTGCCTTCGAGGTCTTCTGTTTTAAAGTTCATTCCGCATGCATCAAATGCAATCTTCATAAGTCTATTTTTATAAACTTTATAAACTGCACCAGCTTTTCTGTATGCATTACGAAGTTCTGTAACTTGTTCAACAGTAAGTCCACGATAGTCAACAAGAACAACAGCTTTTGCTTGTTTTGCATAATTTGTAATTTCTTCAACGATTTGTTTTTTATTTTCGAAATTAGCTGACATTTTATTCCTCCCTTTTATTAAGTGTGAAGTTAATAAAAAAACCTCGCTTCGCCAAAACGCGAGCAAGGTGAGAAATCATCTGCAAGCTTTCCCTCGGTAAGATATTAAGAACTTTTTGTTCACTTACGGTCTTTGGCAAAGATCAATATTTTTTATTACATAAAGTATTATACACAAATTTTTTGCATTGTCAACACACTGAATAAATATTTTTAAAATTTTTGTAATTTGGGTATTGATTTTTGAGTAAGCTTGTTGTATAATGATTAAGCATTTAGGAGAAAAAAATGGATAAGACAAAAACTCAATTATACAAAGTTGGCAAAAAAAATATATTGGAAATTCTTAACAACTATTACGCAGAAAACAGAAAACTTTATGGCGTTGGTATTAAAGTTGATGTGAGCGAACTAACTAAATGGATTGTTGATAACAAAACTTACTACTATCTCTGCTCAGTTAAAAGATCTGCTCAAAAAGAAAATAGGAATTTAATTTATATCTACGAAGACACCGAAGATAACACAATTGATATATCATTTGTACAAAAAAATCTTCCTAGACCACTTCTTAATAACAGAGTTATTAATCACCTAAAAAATGAAATAAATGTGATTCTTAACAATTCTAAAGAAAATGAAATTTCGAAATAACAAGTAACCACCAAAAATTGGTGGTTTTTTTATGGCAATTTTACATTGCTATATTTTTTTGCATATTTTTTGGTATTTTTGTGACTAATTTTTATTAAGAATTAAAGCATTTTTTCTTAAAATATACTTACATTTTGCAGTTTTTAACAAATTTTTATCATATTTACATAATTGTTTGTTTTATTTATTGCAAATAATCATTAAAAACAACAAAATTATAGTATATTTTCCAAACTTATATCAAAATCAAAACTATAATGTTTGCAATAATCAATAAGCGCATTAGTCTCTGCCATTGCCTCTGTATAGTCGTTTTCGTTAGTGTATGTGATTATTCTGCTTATTCCAACTTCTATATCTTTCAAACCCGTGTGCCAAATAAGAGCTTTCAATGACTTTTCCTTTTCATGAAAACCATTGTGTACATTAATTAAGTAGTTAATATTTTCATCAATCGCAATATTGTCTTCTCTCTCTTCTAACATACTTTTATAAATTTCCATACTATTTGTTATTTCATCAAAAGTCTGATTTACATATTTATTTTCAAAATAACAACCAACGCACAACGCAATTAAAATTATTATAATCAAAACCCATCTATTTTTCATTGCTTCTCACCTTCTCTTTAAAAACATAGTATTTTTTTGCATTTTTGGGTTGTATAAATATTTTACCATTACTATCAACAGTGAAAAGTAAAATTTGTCTTGCGTCAGCAACATTAACTTTTTTATAATATTTTTCTAAAAATTCATCACTAATTTTTGTAAGTTTGCAATTTTCTTTCATCACAACTCCATCCATAATAATATTAACAGGAAAAGCACTTTCTTCGGTTTCAATATTCAAATCATCTCTTGTTACTGGAGAAATACCAACTTTAGGAATTACACACAACTTACCATTTGTTTCAATAATCGCATACGCAATTTCTTCAATAGAAAAATAACCAGCACCCCTAATTGCTTCCATTAAATCATCAATTGTCATATTCAGCTTTTTAAGCTCCCCATAATCAATGCCGGTCTTATCTATAACAATAGCAGGTCTTCCTGTTATTAAATATCTAAATTTCATTGACTTTCTTGATATAAAGCAAATAAAAAAGTGCATAACAAATAAAACTAAAATCGGAACAATTCCATGAACAAGTGGCACAGCAAGTTCTGCCATTGGAATACACGCAAGGTCTGCAATAATTAATGTTATAACAAATTCAAATGGCTGCATTTCACCAATTTGTCTTTTACCCATAAGTCTAATAACAGCAAATGTAACAATATAAACTATTACACTTCTAATCAACATAATTGCCATATTAAGATTATTTACAAATAACAAAAAATTATAATTTTTAAAAAATATTTAATAATATTTTATGTAAATTTGCGATTTTTATAGTAATTTATAAACAAAAAATGCATAAAATATGACATTTTATGCATTTTTGTAAATTATATATCAATTTATTAATCAAAATTGTAAAAATCAAATTTAAATTTTCAATTTTATACATTCAGAACCATTTGCAATGCCTTACCTGTATAACTTTTCTTGCATTTTGCTATTTCTTCAGGGGTACCTGTTGCTATAATCTTTCCACCTTTATCTCCACCTTCTGGACCAATATCTATAACATTATCTGCAACTTTAATCATATCCAAATTGTGTTCTATAACAAGCACGGTATTTCCACCAGCAACCAGTCTCTGCAAAATTGTTATTAATTTTGAAACATCATATGTATGAAGTCCTGTTGTTGGTTCATCTAAAATATACATTGTTTTGCCTGTTGGCCTTTTTGCAAGCTCTGTTGCAAGTTTAACTCTTTGAGCTTCACCACCAGACAATGTTGTTGCTGGTTGCCCAAGTTTAATATAACCAAGACCAACATCATAAAGTGCTTGAACCTTATTTTTTATTGTTGTAATATTACCAAAAAAGTCGAGTGCATCTTCAACAGTCATCTCAAGCACATCATTGATTGACTTTCCTTTGTATTTTATATCAAGAGTTTCACGATTATATCTTTTTCCGTTACATTCGTCACAAGTCACGTAAACATCTGGCAAAAAGTGCATTTCAATTTTAATAACACCATCTCCACCACATGCTTCACACCTGCCACCAGCAACATTAAAACTAAATCTTCCACTTGTGTAACCTCTTGCATTAGATTCTGGCAAACTGGCAAATAAATCTCTAATTGGCCCAAACAATCCTGTATATGTTGCAGGGTTACTTCTTGGAGTTCTTCCAATTGGACTTTGATCAATAACAACAATTTTATCGATTTGTTCAGCACCAAGAATTTGAGTGTATGCACCCTCTTTTAATGTGGTTTTGTTTATTTTATTTGAAAGCGCTGGATATATAATTTCGTTAACCAAGCTAGATTTTCCACTTCCTGACACACCTGTTACTGCATTAAATAATCCTAATGGAATTTCAACATCAATATTTTTAAGATTATTTTGTCTTGCTCCAATAACTTGTATTTTTGCGTCTGTTGGCTTGTTTCTCTTTTTTGGAACATCAATTTTTCTTTTTCCACTCAAGTATTGACCAGTTAGAGAATTTTCTGCTTTCATAATTTCTTCTGGAGTGCCTAGTGCAACAACTCTTCCACCATGCACACCAGCTTTTGGACCAATATCAACAATATAATCGGCTGCACGAATAGTATCTTCATCATGTTCAACAACAATAACAGTGTTCCCTAAATCTCTAAGCCTTTCCATGGTTTTAATAAGTCTGTTTGTATCTCTTGGGTGCAATCCAATGCTTGGTTCATCAAGAATATAAAGCACACCAACAAGACCACTGCCAATTTGTGTAGCAAGCCTTATTCTTTGAGATTCTCCACCAGAAAGTGTTCCTGCACTTCTTGTGAGCGACAAATAATCAAGACCAACATCTATCAAAAATTTTAGCCTTGCTTTAATTTCTTTAATGATGTTTGCAGCAATTATTGCATCTTTTTTAGACAATTCTAAATTTTCCAAAAAATCATAAATATCACAAATGCTCATATCACAAACTTCAAATATATTTTTGCCACCGACCTTAACACTTAAAGCTTCTTTATTGAGTCTTTTGCCATGGCAACTCTCACAAGGCTTTGTCACCATTAATTTTTCTATTTCGCCTTTAACATATTCACTTTTACTTTCACGAGATCTGCGTAACAAATTGTTAATAACACCCTCAAAAGAATTATGAAATCCCCATGTTGTATTTTTTGATTCATATTTAACATCCAAAATCTCGCCATTGTTTCCATAAAGAATAATATCTTTTATGTTTTGTGGCAAATCTTGATATGGTGTATCAATACTAAAATTATAAGCTTTTGCAAGAGCTTTAAAGTATGCAGTATAAAATCCACTATCTCCAAAACCAATTGCTGGCATTGGATTTTCTCTAAGAGTTCTTTCTGGATGCTTAACAACTAATTTTTCATCAATAACAAGTTTGTTTCCAATTCCTGAACATTCTGGGCATGCTCCAAAAGGAGTGTTAAAGCTGAATAACCTTGGAGTTATTTCACTGAATGAAAATCCACAATTTTTACATGAATTTTTTGTACTATATAAAGTTTCAATGCCATCACTTTCGATAATAACTAATCCATCAGAAAGTTTAACAGCTGTTTCAATACTGCTAGCCACACGACTGTCAATATCTTGTTTTATAACAATTCTATCGATGACAACACTAATATTATGTTTAATCTTTTTATCAAGTTTTATATCATCTTCAAGCAAAACAATATTTCCATCAATTTTGCCGCGCACATAACCTTGTTTTTTAAGGTCTTCCAAAAGTTTAACAAATTCACCCTTTTTCTCTCTAACAACTGGTGCAATAATCATAATTTTTGTTGCTTCTGGCAAACTTGTAACTTTTTTTACAATGCTATCAACCGTGTTTGCAGAAATTTCTGTTCCACAATTCACACAATAAGCCTTGCCAACATGAGCAAACAAAAGTCTAAAATAATCATAAATTTCAGTAACCGTTCCAACAGTTGAGCGTGGATTACTGCTGGTAACCTTTTGATCAATTGCAATAGCAGGAGAAAGCCCTTCAATAAGTTCAACATCTGGTTTTTTCATTTGCCCCAAAAATTGTCTTGCATAGCTGGACAAACTTTCCATATATCTGCGTTGACCTTCAGCAAAAATTGTATCAAAAGCCAAACTAGACTTTCCGCTACCAGAAAGCCCAGTAAAAAGTACCAACTTATTTCTTGGTATCTCCAAATCTATATTTTTAAGGTTGTTTTCTTTTGCCCCAACTATTTTTATACAATCTTTCATAGTTTCTTCCTTTAATACTTAACAATTTTAACATTTTTATAAGCATTTTGCAATACAATAAAAATTTTTGCAATAAAAAATATCCCTTTCGGGATATTAAATTGCTTTCTATCTTTCAATTTGATTACTATCTAAATTATTATTTTTAACAATTGCATCATGAAGAACTTTTATTTGATTTAAAGATAAATATCTTACATCTTTAAATGGTTCGCTATAACATTTATAATCATCATCTTGGTTGTTATCAGTATATCCATAAATAATAGCACATCTACCAACATTTTTTATTTGTTCATAATCTACATCTCTAACTTTATCAACAACATAAGAAGTTTGAGTATAATTAACAACATCACCACGAAGTTCTTTTCTTCTTTTTAATTCATCTAAAAAATCTTTGCCAATATTTGCAGCATCTAAAGAATCAAAACAATACATAGGGACATATGCTGCAACACTTTTTTGCGAATTTTCTGTTTTTTCAAATACTACATATGCAGTTTTCAAATTTTCCATAATTCGTTTCTCCTTAACTTATTTATAGTTTATCATTAATCAAAAAGTTTGTCAATACTCAATTTATTTTTTGCCTTTGCCTTGTCTGTTTTTAGTAAGTTCGTTTATGCTGTCTCTAAGTTCAATTGCTCGTTCAAAATTAAGCTCTTTAACTGCTTCATCCATTTTAAGTCTAAGTTCTGCAATAAAATCTTCCAATTCTTCCTTAGACATTTTTCGTTTTTCATCTGTTTTCTTTGTTATTTGAAGAGTATTTTTTGTTTGTTTAACAATAGTTTTTGGAATAATTCCGTGTTTTTTATTAAATTCTTCTTGAAGTTTCCTGCGCCTTGCAGTGTCATCAATAGCCTTTTTCATGTTGCCGGTGATTGTGTCGGCATACATAATAACTCTACCTTCGCTGTTTCTTGCAGCACGCCCAATTGTTTGAATGAGCGCACCACTACTTCTCAAAAAGCCTTCTTTGTCTGCATCAAGAATACAAACCAAACTTACTTCAGGAAGGTCAAGTCCTTCTCTAAGCAGATTTATTCCAACAACAACATCGGTTTCTCCACTTCTAAGTGCTTCCAAAATTTCAAGACGTTCCATTGTTTTTATTTCACTATGGAGATATGTTGTTTTTATTCCATTTTTAATCAAATACTCAGACAAATTTTCAGCCATTTTTTTAGTAAGCGTGGTTATAAGGACTCTTCCACCTTTTTTGATTGCACCATTAACTTCACTAATAAGGTCATCAATTTGATTTTTTGTTGGTTTAACTTCAACAATTGGGTCAAGTAATCCAGTTGGTCTTATAATCTGCTCAGCAATATTATCTGCTCTTTCAAGTTCATATGGACCTGGCGTTGCAGAAACACACACAAGTTGCCCAATTTTGCTTTCAAATTCATCAAATTTAAGAGGTCTGTTATCATAGGCACTTTTAAGTCTAAATCCATAACCAACCAAGCTGTCTTTTCTTGCCCTATCACCATTATACATTGCATGAATTTGAGGAATAGTTATGTGACTTTCATCAATAAACATAAGATAATCATCTGGAAAATAATCAAGGAGTGTATATGGCATTTGACCTGGCTTTCTGCCGTCAAAATAACGGCTATAATTCTCGATACCAGTTGTGTAACCCATTTCTCTGAGCATTTCAATATCATAGCTTGTACGTTGTTTTAGACGCTCTGCTTCAAGCACTTTGCCAGCATCTAAAAACGCTTGCACTTCTTTTTGCATATCTTCTTCAATTTGTTTTAAGCAATCTTCCATTTTTCCATCACCAACAACATAGTGAGTTGCCGGATAAATTGCAACATGTTCAAGTGTGGATATAACTTTTCCAGACACAGCTTCCACTTCACAAATTCTATCAATAGTGTCCCCAAAAAATTCCACACGCAAGCACACTTCGCTATTTTGCGCAGGAAAAATATCCAAAACGTCACCACGCACCCTAAATGTGCCACGAACAAAATCAAAATCGTTGCGTTTAAATTGATTTTTAACAAGTCTGTCGATAACAGCATCACGAGAAATGTCCATATTCGGTCTGAGTGATATTGCCATTTCATGGTATTCACTTGGCTCACCTAAGCCATATATGCAAGAAACAGATGCAACAATAATAACATCTCGCCTTTCAAAAAGCGAACAGGTTGCTGAATGACGAAGTTTGTCTATTTCGTCATTAATTGAAAGTTCTTTTTCAATGTATGTGTCGCTAGATGCAATGTATGCTTCTGGTTGGTAATAGTCATAATAACTAACAAAATAATTAACTGCGTTATTTGGAAAAAGTTCTCTGAACTCATTGCAAAGTTGTGCTGCTAAGGTTTTATTGTGAGCAATAACAATTGTTGGACGTTGCACTTTTTCAATAATATTAGCCATAGTAAAAGTTTTGCCGCTGCCCGTAACCCCCAAAAGAATTTGTGTTCTTAGCCCGTCATTAAGTCCTTCAACAATGCTATTAATGGCTTCAGGTTGGTCACCTTTTGGAACCTTATCTGAAACCAATTTAAATTTTCTTTCTTCCATAATGATATTATAACCCAAGCACTCACATTTTACAATAAAAAGTAACAATAAATATTAACTGACACAACAATTGACAAAATGCGCTATGTAGTGTTATACTTTCTCACGTATATATAGGAGAAAACAATGGATAATAAACTTACTATGGATAAACTTGTGGCACATTGCAAAGCAACTGGTTTTGTATACCCAGGTTCAGACATTTATGATGGTCTTGCAAACACTTGGGACTATGGCCCTATTGGTGTTGAACTCAAAAACAATATTAAACGCGCTTGGTGGAAACGCTTTGTGCAAGAAAACGAAAACA
>CAMOCH010000030.1 GCA_946610655.1 uncultured Clostridia bacterium | reverse complement strand
TGTGTGTCGTCATAGTCTCTAATTTCAATAGCTTTTTTAGCTTCCTCAAAAGAAACTGAATTATTATTTGCCTTAAATTGATTAACTCGTCTTTGAGCACGAACATCAATAGGGCAATCAATAAACACTTTTAAATCTGCATTAGGAAAGACAACTGAACCAATGTCTCTTCCTTCCATAATAATATTTTCACAAGTTTTTTTGCTGTTTTGTTGAAGCTTTCGAACATATTCTCTTACTTCATGAATTGAAGAAATTTTTGAAACAAAATTTGATATTTCTGGAGTGTTAATTTTGTCAGATACATCAGTGCCATCCATTGTTACCACAACATGTTTGCCATCAAACTTATTGATAATTTGAGTGTTAGACAAAAGTTTTTTAATTTCATTAATATTAGAGTAGTCAACTTTTTCTTTTAAAATTTTAAGAGCGATTGCTCTATAAAAACTGCCAGTTCTTATATATGCAAAGCCAATTTTTTGAGCGAGTGCTTTGCTTATTGTGGATTTGCCACTTCCTGTTGTTCCATCAATTGCAATAATCATATATTCACCTCATTTTTATTGTATTATAAATAATGTACTCATGTAAAATGTTTTTAAACATTTGCATAATGTTTTTGCTAAATGTATAATTAATGTATGGAAAAAAGAAAATTAAAAAGAATTCTATTTTTTATTTTGTTAATACTATTGACGCCAGTTTTAATAATTGAGGCAATTATAGAATTAATCAAAAAAAATATTAGAAGAAAAAGATGGAAAGAGAAAGAACTTGAAGGCCAAAAATTACTACTTACTTCAAGCATAACCGACATTGATATTATGGAAGGCTATATGTTTGAAGATTATTTAAGAATACTATTTTTTTACATGGGTTACAGGGTTGAGCAAACACAAAAGAGTCGTGATTACGGTGCCGATTTGATTTTATATAATGATTCAAAAGAAAAAATTGTTGTTCAAGCAAAAAGATATAGTAAACCGGTTGGCAGCAAATCGGTTCAAGAAATTATTGGTGCAATTTCACACTACAAAGCAAATTACGGTTTTGTTGTGACAAATAATAAGTTTACTCCTCAAGCAGAGCAGCTTGCAAAAGATAATGGAATTAGGCTTATTGATAGGCAGGAATTAACTGAAATGTATACTTCGATTTGTGAAAATTTGAAACTTGAAAATCATGATGGTAATTTGTCATATGAAAAAATTTCTTTAAAAGAAAAATATCCATATTACATTTAAAAACCGCAAAATTATAAAAATATTCATTAAAAACATAATACAAAACGCCAATTTGGGCGTTTTTTTGCTAGCATAAAAATATTTAGCGAAAATTGTAAAGAATGATTAATAAGTGATTTACTTGCATAAACTAGCATTAATTGGAGACCTTATGTTTGAATATACAATAACTTCTTTTGGTAATCAAAAATTAATGGAAAAGCTATTTAAAATATTACAAAATAAGTTTATGGGCACAGGAGCGCTTATAATTCGTGAACAAATTTTGAATTATCATCATATTAGTATTGCGATTAATGGCAAAACCGAATTTGCTTGTGGAGTTATTATTGAATCGATATGTGAATCGATATTATTTAACTACAAAGTTAGCATTTTTGAGACGAAGATAGTAAATATTTCAAATATTGAAACAAGATATAAACTTATTGCAGCTTTATCAAATTTTGATAACGAAACAGATATTCAAACAATAAAAAAAGAAATTCCTTTAAGTGAAAATAAAATCAACATAACAAGTTTTTATCATTTTAAACTTAAAAAGCTTAAAACAAAATGGCTAGAAATTTGTAAGATTGTTAATGAAAACATAGAATATATGAATGACAAAAATGTTTTAAATGAACTACTGAAAGCATTTAGTGAAAACAAAAAAAACAATCTAATTCATATTTATGCAGGCAAAGCAAGTATTAAAATTTCGATAGATGATGGTGCTAGTGATTTAATATTTGAATATAAGCAAAATTTTGTTGATGATATAATAACAGAAGTAATTTCAATCAATCCAAAAAAAATAATATTTCATGGTGATATGTCTAAAATAAAAAAAATTGATGACGTTTTGTCAAAAATGTACAATACCGTCCATATTGATTAAATTTTTTTATTTTATAAAAATTCTTGACAAGAATAAGTTTTGTGAATATAATCTTGTTAGATTTAGCTAAAAGACAAAGACAAGTAGTAAATAAAAGGGCGCTTTACCAGAGAACAAAACCTTGGCTGGAAGTTTTGCAAAAGTTGCGTTATTTATGAAACCACTTATGTACGCTTATCTACTTATAATTAAGGTGGCTAGGGTTATCTAGCAAATAAGGTGGAACCGCGGAAGTATATTTCGTCCTTATGCAATTTTAGCATAAGGATTTTATTATTTTTAGGAGAAAAATTATGAGCAAAGTTAAAATTAATTTGAGAGGGGAAGAAAAAGAATTTGAAAGTGGAGTTACTCCAGCACAAATTGCTGCAAGCATAAGTGAAGGACTTGCAAGAATGGCTGTTTGTGGAAAAATTGGCGATAATTTGGTTGACTTAAACTTACCAATCACTAAAGATTGTGATTTGACAATCATCACAACCAAAGACCCAGAATATATCAAAATTATGCGTCACTCATGTGCGCATGTTTTGGCGCAAGCAATAAAATCATTATATCCAACAGCACAACTTTCTATTGGACCAGCAACTGACGAAGGATATTATTATGATATTGATTTTAAAAGCCAAGTAACACCAGAAGACCTTCCAAAAATTGAAGCAGAAATGCAAAGAATAATCAAGGTTAATTTTCCAATAGTAAGAAGCGAAATTTCTAAAAAAGACGCTATCAAACTTATGAAGAAAAATGACGAACCATATAAAGTGGAAATTTTGGAAGGTATTCCTGATGATCAAACTGTTACAATATACACTCAAGGTGAATTCTTTGACCTTTGTCGTGGACCACACCTTAAAAGCACTGGACTTATTAAAGCTTTCAAATTAACTAAACTTGCAGGTGCATATTGGAGAGGTGACAGCAAAAACAAAATGCTCACTCGTATTTATGGCGTTTGTTTTGAAAAGAAGAGTGAACTTGATGAATATTTTGTTAAACTTGAAGAAGCAAAAGCTCGTGACCACAGAAAACTCGGCAAAGATTTGGGAATATTTATGTTTAATGATCTTGTTGGTCGTGGTCTTCCAATGTGGCTTCCAAATGGCTTTATTTTAAGAAAAACATTAAATGATTATATTGTTGATAAAGAACTTGCTCTTGGATATAAACATGTTATGACACCATCTATTGGTAGTGTTGATCTATATAAAACTTCTGGTCACTGGGACCATTATAAAGATGATATGTTCCCAGCAATGAAACTTGATGAAGAAGAATATGTTTTGCGTCCAATGAACTGTCCACATCATATGATGATATTCAAAAGCGCACTTCATTCATACAAAGATTTGCCACTTCGTATTGCTGAAATCGCAAACGACTTTAGATATGAGGCAAGTGGTTCACTTTGTGGAATTGAAAGAACTCGTGCATTCACTCAAAACGACTCTCACATTTTCTGCACTCCAGAGCAAATTAAAGAAGAAGTTGATGGAGTAATTAAACTTATTCTTGATGTTTATAAAGACTTTGGATTTAAAGAATATCAATTTAGGTTATCTCTTCGTGATAAAAACAACACAGAAAAATATTTTGGTAATGATGCTCTTTGGGAAAAGAGTGAAAAAGCTCTTCGTGACATACTTGTTGCAAATGGTGCAGAGTTTTATGAAGCAGCTGGTGAAGCAGCTTTCTATGGCCCAAAAATTGACGTTCAAGTTAAAAGTGCCCTTGGTCATGAGGTAACTCTTTCAACAATTCAACTAGATTATCAACTTCCTGAAAGATTTGAACTTGAGTATGCAAACGAAAATAACCAAAAGGAACGTCCTGTTGTTATTCATAGAGCAATTCTTGGCTCTCTTGATAGATTTGTAGCGTTCGTTCTCGAAGAAACAAAAGGAATTCTTCCAACTTGGCTTGCTCCTGTTCAAATTAAAGTAATTAATGTTAGTGAAAAGAGCGAAGCATATGCTAAAAAAGTTTACGAAGAACTTAATAAAGCAGGTCTTAGAGTTGAAAGTGACTTTAGATCAGAAAAAGTTGGTTACAAAATAAGACAAGCACAACTTGAAAAAATACCATATATGCTTGTTTTGGGTGAAAATGAAATTGCAAACAAAACAATAAGCGTTAGAAAACGTAATGGCGAAGAGACTAAAGATGTTTTGCTTAAAGATTTTGAAAAATCAATAAAAGAAGAAATTCAAGACAGAAAATTGTAAAAAACTGTTGACAACATTGCATTATTATGTTAAAATTCAAGCGTTTTTAAAAGAGAAAATATTTTTCCACCAACCGAATGAAAAATTTTTGTTGGTCATAACTTATAAATTTTCGTTAATAATTTATTCGTGTATGATGGTGAGATGTTTTCCTTTGAAAATATCTCATTTTTTAATTTTGAGATAAATAAAAGGAGAGAGTGTGGCAAAACAAGAACACCAAATCAATTCAAATATAACCGATCCAGAAGTTAGAGTTGTTGGAGCAAACGGAGAACAACTTGGCATTATGAGCAGCAGCAAAGCAAATGCTATTGCTGATGAACAAGGCTTGGACCTTGTTAAAATTTCGCCAAATGCTGTTCCACCAGTTTGCAAAATAATGGACTATGGAAAATATGTATTTGACAAAGCCAAAAGAGAAAAAGAACAACGTAAAAATCAAAAAGTAACCGAACTTAAAGAAGTTCAACTTAGTATGACTATTGAACTTCATGATATGCAAGTTAAAGCAAAAAATGCAATCAAATTTTTGCAAGCTGGCAACAAGGTTAAAGTTGCTCTTTGGATGAGAGGTCGTCAACAAGCATATTGGGCAAAAGGAATTGAAATAACAAATGCGTTTTTTGATTTGATTTCAGAATATGGAGTTAAAGAAAAAGAGGCAAAAGTTGAAGGTCGTAACATCATCATGATAGTTGCACCAAACAAAAAATAATTAATTAATACAGGAGAATAAAAAAATGCCAAAACAAAAATCAAACAGCGCTGCTAAAAAAAGATTCATCGTTACAAAAAGCGGCAAAATTAAAAGAGCAAAACAAAACCACAGACACTTGCTTACAGGCAAAGAAACAGCAATGAAGAGAAATTCTAGAGGAACCACATATGTTTCTGAAACCCAAGCTAAAACAATCAAAAAATTAGTGGGACAACAAGGTTAATAGGAGGAAGAAACAATGAGAATTAAACGTGGCGTTAATGCAAACAAAAAAAGAGTAAAAATTAGAAAAGCTTCAAAAGGTTATTGGGGCTCAAAAAGCAAATTATTTAGAGTAGCTCGTGAAGCTGTTATGCGTAGCGAACAATTTGCATTTATTGGTAGAAAAAATAAGAAAAGAGATTTCCGTAAACTTTGGATTGCTCGTATTAATGCAGCAGCAAGAGCTTACGAACTTTCTTATAGCAAACTTATGCATGGATTAAAACTTGCAAACATTGATTTAAACAGAAAAGTTCTTGCAGAACTTAGTGTTTCTGATAAAGAAGCTTTTGCAAAACTTTGCGAAACAGCAAAAACTGCTTTAAAAAATGCATAACTTTTAATACCTCTTTCTGAGGTATTTTTAGTTTGGAGGAAGATGTGGAGATTATCACAAGTAATAACAATCAAGCAGTAAAACAGGCGAGAAGTCTTTTAGAAAAGAAATATCGCAAGTTTTATGGTCACTTTTTGCTTGAAGGTAAAAAACTTGTTTGCGAGGCAATAAACAAAAAATTAAACATAATCAATATTTTTATTAACGAACAAAAGATTGATGAATTTAGCGATATAATTAATAATTTTGATTGTTTGATTTTATCAAATAGTGTGTTTAAAACATTGTCTGATACCCAAACCCCCCAGGGTATTATTGCCGAAATAGAAATTCCTCCAGTAAAAGAATATAAGCACAATAATTCAAACAAATTGTTGGTTTTGGATAGAATTGCAGACCCAGGCAATATGGGTACAATAATACGAACAGCAAAAGCAACGGGATTTAATGATATTTTTGTTATAGATTGCGTTGATGTATTTTCACCAAAAGTTGTTCGTAGCAGTGTTGGAACAGTCCTTGGAGTTAATATTTATCCAGCAACAACAGATGAAATAATCAAACTAGCAAACAAACATAATATTAGAATGCTTGTGGCAGATATGCATGGACAAAATGTGATTGGTATGGAAAATTTAAGCAATTACATGATTGTTGTTGGAAATGAAGGACAAGGTGTTTGTGATGAATTTAAAAATTATGGAACACTTATCAAAATTCCAATGAAAGCAGATGTTGAAAGCTTAAATGCCGGTGTTTCAGCAAGCGTGCTTATGTATTTGTTAGAAGGCGAAAATATTTAATAATTAGGAGTATATAATGAGTGGACATAGCAAGTGGCATAACATTCAAGCCACAAAAAGTAAAGTAGATGCACAAAGAGGAAAAATCTTTACCAAAATTGGTAGAGAAATTGCTGTTGCAGTTAAACTTGGTGGTGGAGACCCTAACACAAACAGCAGACTTTATGATGTTATCCAAAAAGCAAAACAAAACAATATGCCAAACGATAACATTACTCGTAGCATTAAAAAAGCAATGGGTGAAACATCTGCTCAAAACTACGATGCAATAACATATGAAGGTTATGGTGCAGAAGGTATTGCATTTATTGTTGAATGCTTAACAGATAACAGAAACAGAACTGCTGCAGATGTTCGTCACCTTTTTGATAAACATGGTGGAAGTTTGGGAACAACAGGAAGCGTAACTTTTATGTTTAATCATCAAGCTGTTATTGTTTTGGACAAAACAGGACATGATGAAGACGAGATTATGATGATTGGACTTGATAATGGTGCTGACGACATTCAAACAGAAGATGATTCTTTTGTGGTTTTTGCAGGGCCAGATAAACTTCATACTCTTACAAAAGCTTTTGAAGAACAAGGCATTAAAGTTCTTTCAAGTGAAGTTGTTTATATTCCAACAAACCCAACAACTCTTTCAGAAGAAGGAAGTGCCAAAATTCAAAGACTTATTGATGCTCTTGAAGACCTTGATGATGTTCAAGAAGTTTACACTAGCGCAGAGCTTTTTGATGCTGAATAATAATAAAAGACCAAGCTTATGGTCTTTTTTTATGCTTTTTAGTTGCCAAGTGTAACACAAAATTGATATAATGAGCACGTTACACACAAAATTTAACAAAGGATTAGGACTTTAATTTTATGAATTTTTATCAAATATCAGTCTGCGTTTTTGCAGGTGCTTTAATAATGTTTATGTTAGCATATTCATATAAAATACATTTTTGGAAATATGGTAGAAGAAAACAAAAAGTTTTGCCTTCTGCAGAGCAAAACAAAAATTATGCAATATTTGTTCCTGCTCGTGATGAAAGCAAGGTTATTCGTGGAATTCTTGATAGTATAAAAAAACAAACATATAAACAAGAAAACTTAACGACATATATTATTGTTGAAGATAATGATGACCCAACAATTGAAATTTGCAAAGAGTATAAAAATACTACATGTTATGTTTTGCCAAAAAAACCAGGCAGCAAAGCCGGGGCTCTTAAAATTATAACTAAAGACTTATATGACCAAGGGAAAAGATATGATGGATATTTCATCATTGATGCCGATAATATTTTGTTTGATGATTTTGTTGAGAACATGCACAATGCTCTTTGTGCAGGAAATGATTTGGTTCTTGGTGGAAGAATAAGCACATATCCATCAGGAAATGCTATTAGTGCAGGAAGCACTCTTACTTGGACTTTTTTGAACACTCTTAATAATAAATGCAGAAGTGAAAATGGTAAAAATATTATTGTTCAAGGCAGCCCACTTCTTATTAGCAAAACTTTAATTGAAGATTTTTGGCATGGAGAATGGCCAGAAATGAGTTTAACTGAAGACCTTGATATAACATATATTTGTAATTTAAACAATTTTAAAACTTTTTATTATGAATATGCTCTTGTTTATGATGTTCAACCAAACAACAGAAAAGCTGGTTTTAATCAGAGAATGCGTTGGGTTAAAGGTCATCACCAAACTAACAAAAAATATTATAAACAATTTTTAAAAACAAAGTGTAAATATAATGATGGCATTTACAAGTTTGATTCGTTATTTTCACTTTTTCCTGCAATAGCAATTCTTGTTACATTTATATTGTTCATATTGTATTCATTTATTGCTGCAATAGTGCTTGCGTGCTTATCAAATCCTATTTGGATTTGGGCACTTGTTGGTGGAATAGTGGGAACAGCATTATTTTACCTTACAATTTGTTTTTGGACACTTTTTGCAATGATTTCAGATAATGAAAAATTACATATGACAGTTGGACAAAAAATTCAGGCATTTTTTACAGTTCCATTCTTCTATTTTGATTATTTGCCAATCTATGTAAAAACATTGTTTGCAAAAGATGTTAAATGGACAAAAATTGATCATACAAATTCTAAAAAGTAGGCCACGTGCTTACTTTTTATTTATATAACAAAATTATTATTTGACAATTATCAAACTTTTGTTTTATTATAAGTAAGTAATTGGAGTGTGTATGATAATTTTAGGCTTTGACCCAGGCTATGCAATTGTTGGCTGGGGTGTGATAGAAAAAGACTCGAGAGGAAAGTGCAAAATTATTGATTATGGTGCTATAACAACGCCTAAGGAGATGAAATTTCCATATAGGTTAGAAGTTATCGCAGATGGCGTTAATGCGCTTATAGATAAATTTAAACCCGATGCAATTAGTGTGGAAGAGCTATTCTTTAACACAAATATCACAACTGGTATTATGGTTGCAGAAGCAAGAGGAGTTATTATTCAAAACGCAATAAAAAAAGTTAAAGCATTGTATGAATACACACCACTACAAATAAAACAAGCTCTCACCGGAAATGGAAGGGCAGTTAAACACCAAGTGCAATATATGACTATGATGATGCTAGGGCTAAAAAGTATTCCAAAACCAGATGATGCTGCTGATGCACTTGCTGCAGCACTCACTCACGCACAAACAAATACAAGATTAGTTGACACAAGTATGAGGTAATTATGATTTATTCAGTAACAGGCAAACCAAAAATGATTGATGAAAATACACTCAGCATTTCAAATGGAATGATGGCTTTTGAAGTAGTTGCAAGCACAAATACTGTATATAAACTTGCTTCTTCAACTGAAGCTATAACACTTTTAACATATTTATATGTTAGAGAAGATGAAATGCGTCTTTTTGGTTTTGAAAACGCACAAGAAAAATCATTATTTTTAAATTTGATTTCTGTTTCTGGAGTTGGTCCAAAAGTTGCAATGAGCATTTTGAGTGGAATGACAACACAATCGCTTGCTTCTGCAATATCAACAGGAAATGTAAAACTTCTTTCTAGCATTAAAGGTCTTGGCAAAAAGACTGCCGAAAGAATTATATTGGAACTTAGAGATAAACTTGGCGTTGAAGCAGAAATTTCATCTAGTGCGCAAATTATTGCTAGTATCAACCCACAAATGACAGATGCCATTGAAACTTTGGTGCTTCTTGGAGTTAATAAAACGGATGCAACCAATGCAGTTAAAGCTGCTTACAAAGAAAATATGAGTGCAGAAGACATTGTTAAAGTTGCATTAACAAAATTATAAGGAATAAATTATGTTTGAAGACGAAGAATTTGATGAACGCTTTATAACAAGTTCAAAAATTGATGAGGACGAAGCTGTTGAAAATGTGCTGAGACCAAAGACAATGAATGAATATGTTGGACAAAGCAAAGTTAAAGAGAATTTAATGGTTTATATTGCAGCAGCAAAAAAAAGAGGCGAAGCTTTGGACCATTGCCTTTTGTATGGACCTCCTGGGCTTGGAAAAACAACACTTGCCAGTGTTATTGCAAATGAACTTGGTGTTCAAATAAAAATAACAAGTGGACCAGCAATTGAAAAGCCATCAGACCTTGTTGCACTTCTTACAAATCTCAACGAAAATGATGTTTTGTTTATTGATGAAATTCACAGACTTAATCATAATGTTGAAGAAATTTTGTATCCTGCAATGGAAGATTATGCTCTTGACTTTATGATAGGTAAAGGCCCATCTGCAAGAAGCATGAGAATAAATCTTCCAAAATTTACATTAATTGGTGCAACCACAAAAGCAGGAACTCTTGCGAGCCCACTAAGAGATAG